>CALZCU010000053.1 GCA_945632055.1 uncultured Ruminococcus sp.
CAACACCTTCCTTGTGACATTCAATTACAGCAATATGAGCATAACGCTCGGCTGTGACGAGAACGGAACTGTTACGGGCGACGAGTCATATAACGAAATAACTCCTGAAAAGGGACAGCCGACGATAAAAAAGGTTAAGACTGCAGGTAAAATAATTGATGTAACCTCAGGAAAAAAGGTTTCCGGCGTTACTCTTAATTTCCGTGAGGGCAAAAATAATAAGGACGGCGATGTTGTTGCCTCTGAAACCGCCGACAGCGGAGAGTATTCTGTCGAGCTTGATCCCGGTGACTATACGGTTGAGGTTATTGCTGAAGGATACAACAAGGAATATTTTGAATTATATGTTTCTGACAGCGGCACAGATATCGAACAGAACTTCAGTATATCTCCCAGCCTTTCCTCAAATGAGATACGATTCGTGCTGGAATGGGGTGCAACACCGCAGGATCTGGATTCTTATCTTGACGGGGCTACCTCTGACGGAACACGAGTGGCGGTCAGCTATTTCAATAAAAAGGTAGTAAAAAGCGGAAAAACAATAGCAGAGCTTGATTTAGATGATGTAAGCGGCTTCGGACCTGAAACTACAACGCTGTACAATACAGACGGAAAATATGAATACAAGGTTCATCGCTATTCGTTTGCAGGAGATTTAGCTTCATCGGGCGCTACGGTAAAAATATACACATCATCTTCATCAAATCCTATTGTAATAACTGTTCCAAACGATGTTGACAGTGAATGGTGGACAGTCTGTACGGTAGACAAAGGCGAAATAAAAAATATTAACGGAAAAGTAAGTTAAAATGACGCTATTATTAATTCTGATAACAGTATTTGTTTCTGTTGTGATGATAATTCTTATTATTATTTCTCACATAAAGAAAACCGAGCGGCAAAGGTATTATGCAGCGGCAGGGAATATTCTGAGGGAGGAATTTCTCAATTACGCATTGCAAAATACAATAAGTCCTGACAGCAGCGTTGCTGAGCCGAAGAGTGCGAAAATAATGCTGTATTTAAAGTCAAAAAGCACCGGAAAGAAAACCCGATTTGTTTTTGATCCGGAGAAGGATGTAAAAATAGGCAGAGATAACAGTGAAAGCAACATCTTTATTAATGACATCAGTGTTTCTCAGAATCATTGCCGGGTATATTCAAAGGATAACAGAGTATATTTGCAGGATATGAACTCCGTCAACGGTACTTTTGTATCAAGAGGATTATTCAAAAAATATGCTCTGTTCGGGGGTAATCAGATTGAGCTGAGAACAGGGGACAAAATAATAATAGGCTCTGTCATTTTCAAGGTGCGCCTGTTTTATTATGACTTAACAACAATGTGAATCCGGGGTTGGCAGAATGGTTTTTATGATGTTTAAAACAAATGTTTTCAAGGAGGTAATTCTGCCTAACCTTGATAACACCGATTACAGAATTTTTATAGACAAAAAAATGTTTGATGTATATCAGAGCTTCTATCTTAAGTTTGAGGTAATCAATCATAAGTGGAGATTGAACTCCGACAGAGATGTGTATCAGATTATTCATCACAAGCAGTCCCAGGATTTTGCAGAGCTGAACGGCGGAGAAATTTTCACGATAAAAACTAAAACAGGCGACATTATCAAGGGGATAACCTTTGATGATGAGATGTCGCTGATGCCGTTTAAAAAATATGACATTATACGCACAGACAGGATAAGCATCGGCAAGGCTGAAGGAAATACTATTCAGTATGAATTTATGAATCTTGTTTCTATGAATCACTGTTCAATCGAGAGAGTGTCGGGCAGGCATATTCTGTATAACACAAGCAAAAACGGTGTTTTCGTCAACAACAGAAGAATAAACAGGAGTTATGAACTGAAATTCGGCGATATAATTGATATTTTCGGACTGAGAATTGTTTTTCTGAACGAGCTGATTGCCGTCGGTTCACGAGTGAAAAGCTTTTGCGTGTCAGCCCTGCTTAAGGAATACTGCGTTTGCTCAGCAGAGGGTTCTACTCAGCCGACAAAGCACATAGAACGGTATTTTAACCGTTCTCCGAGGATTTTTCCTTCTGTATGTACCGAGCAAATTGTAATTGAACCGCCCACAAACCCTCAGTTTTCCAAAAAGAAATCACTTCTGATGACAATAGGTCCGTCATTCACAATGGCAATACCTATGCTTATCGGCAGCGGACTTATGATAGTCAGCTCAATGATGAGCGGCGGCTCAGCAAGTGCGTTTATGTTTACGGGTATGATTACTGCTTTAGGCTCTGCAATTATGGGCTCAGTCTGGGCGTTTATGAATATTCGCAATACAAGGAAAACAGATATTGAGGATGAAACTCAGCGTTTCAATGTCTATGGCAATTATTTACTTGATATTGCCGAGTACATAAAGGAAAAGTACAGACAGAATACCGACGCATTATACACATTGTATCCTTCTCCATCACAATGCTGCAGGTATAACGAAATGTCGCCCGAACTGTGGAACAGGAATTTTTCACACAGCGATTTTCTGTTTTACAGACTCGGAACAGGCGATATTGATTTTCAGGTTGATATTCAGATTCCAAAAGAAAAATTCTCTATGCAATTTGATAATCTGAGAGATAAGCCGTCGATGATATATGAGAATTTCAAAACATTGAGAAATGTTCCTGTAGGTCTTGATTTCTCGAAAAACAATATATACGGAATTGCAGGCGGTGAGCGTAAGCGTGGTGTGTATGATATAGTGAATAATATTATCACTCAGATTGCCGCTACCACAAGCTATACCGATGTAAAAATTGCGTTTTGTTTTGATGCGAAAAAATACGATGCTTCAAGGTGGAGCTATATAAAATGGCTGCCTCACTGCTGGTCTGAAAACAGGAAAACAAGATATTATGCAACTGACAGACAGGAATCCGCCGATGTCTTTTTTGAGCTTTCAAATGTTATCAGGCAGCGTGCGGAGGGTGATGGTAATTCTTTTGAAAAAAGGGTATTCAGACCTCACTATTTTCTTTTTGTGTCGGACGCTTCGTTTCTTGACGGCGAGATTATCGGAAAATATGTTTACGATACACACAGGGATTACGGTCTGACTACCTTTATTATGACTGATTACTATCAGAATCTGCCGAATATCTGCGAAAACATAATACAGAATGATGAAAAATTCTGCGGCTGCTACAATGCGCTCAACAGTACGCAGAAGTCAATTGAAATAAAATTTGATAAGGCTTCAATAAGCTTGCTTGAGAGCTTTGCCAAACGGCTTTCTAACATTACGGTCAAGGAAAATGAGGACGATTCAAGCATTGTTTCCTCTCTGGACTTTTTTGAAATGTACGGTGCACATAAGCTTGAGGATTTCCGTATAGCAGAGCAGTGGCGAAAAAATCGGACATACAATTCAATGCGTGCGCTGATTGGCAAAAAGGTCGGCGGAGCTGACTGCTATCTTGATATTCACGAAAAATACCACGGACCTCACGGACTTGTTGCAGGTACAACAGGCTCGGGAAAGAGTGAGCTTGTGCAGACATATATGCTCTCTCTTGCACTCAATTACAGCCCAGACGATGTAGCCTTTTTTGTCATCGACTTCAAGGGCGGCGGTATGGCAAATCTGTTTTCCGGATTGCCCCATATGGCTGGTCAGATTTCAAACCTTTCGGGAAATCAGATAAGCCGTGCAATGATTTCCATCAAGAGCGAAAATATGAGAAGACAGAAGATTTTTGGTGAATTTGGCGTCAATAATATTAACAACTACACAAGACTTTACAAGAGCGGAGAAGCTCCCCTGCCGATTCCGCACCTGCTGATTGTCATTGACGAATTTGCCGAGCTGAAAAAGGAAGAGCCTGAGTTTATGAGGGAGCTTATAAGCGTGGCTCAGGTAGGCAGAAGTCTCGGCGTTCACCTTATCCTTGCTACCCAGAAGCCGAGCGGAACCGTTGATGACAATATATGGTCAAACTCAAAATTCAGACTCTGTCTGCGTGTTCAGGACAGGCAGGACAGTAACGATATGCTTCACAAGCCGGACGCCGCATATATCACGCAGGCAGGAAGGTGCTATCTTCAGGTCGGCAATGATGAAATCTACGAGCTGTTTCAGTCGGGCTGGAGCGGAGCTGTTTATGATAACAATGCCGAAGGCGGCAACGGCGACATTGCCACGATGATTACCACAACAGGCAAGGAGGCGCTTGTAGGCAGTCACACAAAAATAAAGCGCAGGGAGAAGGAAAGGTTTCTCTGGTTCAGCTTTTTGTATGGCGAGGCTGTCAGGCTTTTATCGGATACTGACGACAAAGAATTCATAACAAAACAGCTTGTAAGTATAGCCCGAAAAAACAACTATATTATAGGTAGCAACAGCTCGGAAATTCAGGCTATAAGGAATTTTGTAGGGCTGATTCCCGAAAGCAATATGCCTGCGGAAGAGGCGGTAAAGTATATAATCTCAAAAGCATCGGGTTCAAATATAAGACTTCCCGAGCCAAAGGATAAAACACAGCTTGAGGTTTTGGTTGACTATATAGGTGAAATCGCAAGGAAGGAGCATTACACGCATAAGGCTCAGCTCTGGATGCCTCTGCTCAAGAGAGAAATTATACTTGATGAGATTTGCGATAAAGCAGAGCAGTATGACGGACACAGCTGGAAAGGCCATGAAAAATGGACGCTCAAGGTGGCTGTCGGTATGTATGACGATCCTCAGAATCAGGAGCAGCTGCCATTTACAGTCGATTTTGCAGAGGGAGGACATCTGGCAGTTTGCGGTGCTGTTGTAAGCGGAAAAAGCACATTTTTGCAGACTCTTATCTGTGCGCTTGCACTGAAGTATTCTCCTGAAGAGGTGAACTTTTATATACTTGATTACAGCAGCGGGATGCTTGCGTCATTTGGCAGTCTTCCGCACACAGGCGGTGTAATCAGAGAAAATGACCTTGACAAGGCAGGAAAATTCTTTAATATGATTTCTTCAATAATTGAAGAGAGAAAAAGATTGTTTAACGGAGGAAACTATAGTCAGTATGTCAAGGCTAACGGAATAACCGTTCCTTCAATTATCATTGTCATTGATAATTTTGCAGGCTTTAAAGAGAAAACAGAAAATAAATATGAGGATATGCTTATTTATCTTGCAAGAGAGGGTGTGGGATTCGGAATTTTCCTTGCAATTACCTCGGCAGGATTCGGTATGGCTGAAATACCAAATCGGGTAGGAGATAATATAAGGACGGTTGTCAGTCTTGAAATGAGCGATAAATTCAAGTATATGGATGTTCTCAGGACAACACACATTGAGGTGCTCCCTGAATCGGGGGTAAAGGGAAGAGGCATAGGCTATGTCGAAAACCGTATTCTTGAATTTCAGACTGCTCTGGCGTTTAAAGCAGAGGATGATTACAAACGAAACGGAATGATAGAAAAGCTTTGTAACGAAATGGACTCGGCTTTTTCCGGCAGGCGAGCAAAGATTATTCCGCATATTCCGGAAAATCCACAATACAGCGATTTGCTGCAGCTTGATGAATATGCAGAAGCCTGTGCTGATGCTGCAAGGCTTCCTTACGCATACAGATTTGAGGACGCATCTGTTTACAGTGTTAATCTTGCATCAACCTACTGCTATACTGTCTCCGGTAAAAAGCGAACAGGCAAAACAAATGTGATAAGACTGCTTATGCAGGCTTCGCTGTGCAAAAACGCACGCAGAATTGTTATCGAAAAGAGCTCAGGTGAGCTTAGGAATTTTGCTTCAGAAGGAAAATTTGAATATATATCCGATGACATCGGCGTACTGAACTATTTTCAGAGCATTACAGGAGATTTTGTGATGCGTAATAAGCAGAAAAAAGCACTTGAGGAGCAGGGCTTGAGCGACAGAGAAATATATGAGAAGATGCAGAGCTTTGACCCGATATTTATTTTTATTGCTGATTTGGGTAAATTTATAAATACTGTTTATCACCCCGATGACGGTGTCGGCAATCTGAGCGGATTTTTTGAAAATATATTTGAAAAGGGATACCTGCACAATATTTTCTTTTTTGCCTGCTTTAACACCGACGAAGCGTCAAGCGTTGCAGGTTTAAGAGCCTTTAATCTGTTTACCTCATATAAGACAGGAGTTCATCTTGGCGGCAATGTTTCGTCACAAAGAATTTTCAGCTTTCAAAATATTCACTATTCACAGCTTTCAAAATCGTCAAGAAGAGGAGAGGGACTTGTGCCGTCTGCCGATGACGAGTCTGAAGCAGAAAAAATAATAATTCCTCTTATCGGAGGAAAGGTATTATGATATCAGTGCTTTTATACTCGCACGAAAAAAGAGAGCTTTCCGTTTTCGGCAGGCTGGGCAGAGAAATTGTCGGCAGATTGAGTGATGATGACTGGGATTTTCTCAGCTACGATGATAAAAGGCTTGTTTTGGATTTATTGAAAAGCAATCCCATAATTGATATGTCCTGTGTTGATATTACCGTTGAAAACGGAGTTGAAATGGCCGAAAG
>CALZCU010000054.1 GCA_945632055.1 uncultured Ruminococcus sp.
TGTATGTACTGCCCGAGGTTACAACGCTGTCGACTGCACTTGTGCCTGTTGTTTCTGCAAACCTTGTCCAGCCGTTTCTGCCCTTGTAGTACACTCTGTACTTGTACGCTCCTGCAATTTTGTTCCAAGAAAGCTTTACACCCTTGTCGGTGTTTTCAATCTTGGCAAACTGCGGAGTAACACAGACAAATTTGTGCTTCCAGCCGTTTGCGTTCAAGCCGCTTATGAAATTGCCGTTCTCGTCAACGCATCTTACCGTATAGGTGTAGGTACTGCCCGATGTTACAATGGTATCGACTGCACTTGTTTCCGCTGTTTCGGCAAATCTCGTCCAGCCGCTCCTGCCTTTGTAATACACCCTGTACTTGTACGCTCCCTCAACCTTGTTCCAGGAAAGCTTTACACCCTCAGCAGTGTTTACAATACCTGTAATCTGCGGAGTTTCAACCTGACTTTGCCCTGCCGACACCGAGCTTGTGCCAACTGACACAGCCGAAGCAGGAGCAGCTGCCGCAGTGCTTAATATCATTGCGGCGCAAATAAGTGTACATAATGTTTTTTTCATAATGTAATGACCTCCTTTAAAGTCCTTTCATTAATTAGACAATTGAAAAAGCCGTTCGGTTTAAAAATTTTTATAAAAATTTAAAAATACCCTAAATCTTAATTAGATAATAAGCCGCTACACAATTTTGTTAGTCGGATTTCCCGACAGAAAATTCCTTATATTCTCCGCAACAATGTTCATCAGTCTTACCCTCGTTTCAACAGGCGCCCACGCAATATGCGGAGTAATTATGCAGTTTTTTGCGCCCATAAGAATACAGTTCTCCTCCATCGGCTCAACTGCAAGGGTGTCAATTGCCGCACCGCCGATTGTTCCGCTTTCAAGTGCGTCGTACAAATCCTGCTCAACCATAACTCCGCCCCTTGCTATGTTGACAAAAAGTGCGTTCCTTTTCATTTTTGCGAAGGTATTTTTGTCAAACATATTTTCAGAGTCCCTGTTGAGAGGGCAATGCACCGTCACAATGTCACTTTGTTCAAGCAAAGCGTCAAGGCTGACAAACTCCACTCCGTCCACTGATTTTTCTGAGCGGTTATAGGCAAGCACCCTCATCTCAAAGGCATTTGCAATTTTAGCTACTGCTCTGCCTATATTTCCCAAGCCGACAATTCCGATTGTCTTTCCTGCAAGCTCATTGAGCTGATAGACAAACGGCGAAAAGGTCTTGCTTCGCTTCCATAGTCCGTCCTGAACAAATTTATTGTAGTTAGCCGTGTTATTAAAATGCTCCAGAATGAGTGCAAATGTATGCTGTGCGACTGCATTTGTAGAGTATGAGCCTGCGTTGCAGACGGTTATGCCGTGTTCGGCGCAGTACTCAATATCAATATTGTTGTAACCTGTTGCAAAAAGTCCGATGTACTTCAGATTTTTTGCCAATCTCAGCGTATTTTTGTCAAGCAGAGTTTTGTTGCACACCACCATATCAGCGTCTGCAATTTTCTCGGCAACCTCATCATAACGAAGAAGTCCGTATTCGGTAACCTCACCGAACTGCTTTAATATATCTGCATTTACAAGGCTGTCAAGCACCGTCTGTGCGTCAGTTAAAACAATTTTCATATCACCACTCCTGTCATTTCCAATTATACTCTAAATAAATTCGTCTTGCAATTACTGCGGTAATATTTTATAATATTTATCGGAGGTTTCGATATGTATAAAAATTTTCTTTTTGATTTGGACGGCACACTGCTGCCGATGGATATGGAGTATTTTACAAAGCTGTATTTTTCAGCCCTGTGCAAAAGATTTGTTCCCGTATTAAAGGTTGACTCCGACACGCTGATTAAGGCTGTCTGGGGCGGAACAAAGGCTATGACGATGAACGATAACAGCCGCACCAACAAGGAGGTTTTCTGGGAAACAGCCTCGGCTGTGTGCAGAATGGATTTAACTCAGTATATTGAGCAGTTTGACGATTTTTACCTCAACGAGTTTATCGCTGCAAAGGAAGCCACAGGCTTTACACCCTTTGCAAAAAAGAGCGTCGAGCTTATCAAGCAAAACGGCGGCAGACTTATTGCGGCAACCAACCCGATTTTTCCCGAAGTAGCAACACGCCGCAGGCTTGAATGGGCAGGCGTTTCGTTTGACGATTTTGAGTATGTCACCTTCTATGAAAATTCGGGAAGCTGTAAGCCAAACCTGAAATATTTTGAGCAGATTTGCGAAAAATGCAATATCAATCCAAACGAAAGCCTTATGGTGGGCAATGATGTTGACGAGGATATGTGCGCCGCCGCACTCGGCTTTGATACATACCTTATCACCGACTGCATTGTAAACCGTGAAAACAAGGATTATTCCAAGTACAGACAGGGCAGTTTTGAGGATTTTTACAAATTCTTAACTGATGTCGAGTGCCTCGACACGCAATTCGAGTAGACAGATTATTTTGTGAATAAAATGAATTTGCCCGACCGCTTTCGAGCAATTTTCAATAAGGTAAAAAATTACGGACAGGATTTTCTCCTGTCCGTCAGACTGTAGAAAAACTCAAACATTCAATTAATAACAACAAAACTTTGCTATTATGTCCAAGGCTCCCCTTTGAGGGGAGCTGTCATTTTGCTTGCAAAATGACTGAGGGGTGGAGATGAACTTTTCCGATAAAATATAAGTTCATCTTACCTTCCACCCTTCCGTCACTGCATTGGCAGTGACACCTTTTTCTGCGAAAACGGCAACCCTTTTGTCACTTCGTGACATTTCCCCTAAAAGGGGAATTTCCTCAAGGGAAGGCTTAGCTATATCATAATAGTTGACTATTATTGATTTTTTGTTCCTAATTTTTCGACAAGCTGAGCCGCCGTAAAAACGGCGGCATAATTTAAAATTACATAATCGAGCAAACCAAATCGGTGTATTCCGAGGGATTTTCAAGCGGCAAGCCTGCAATCAGCAGAGCCTGACAATACAGCACCTCGGCATACTTCTTAGCCTTTTCAATATCCGTCTGAATAAGCTCTTCCATCGTCTTGACTGCGTGATGCGACAGGTTAAGCTCCAGAACTCTCTGAGCCTTCATTCCCGAATCGGGCTGAACGGAGTTAAAGTACTTTTCCATTTCAAATGAAATTCCGCCCTTTGCAGTCAGGCAGACAGGGTGAGAAACGAGCTTCTTGGAGGCTGTAACCTCGCTTACCTTATCACCGAGAGTTTCCTTGACAAAGGTGAGCAATGCACTGCTGTCCTTTTCCTCCTCTTCCTTTTTCTCATCTTCAATTCCGAGGTCATCGTTCATTGCGGAGCAGAACTTCTTTTCCTTATACTGCATAAGTGTCTGGAGAGCGAACTCGTCAACATCTTCTGTGCAGTAAAGAATTTCAAAGCCCTTTGAGCGGAGCAGCTCTGTCTGCGGAAGCGTATCGATTGCGGCAGCGTTCTCGCCTGTTGCAAAGTAGATATACTTCTGATCATCCTTCATTCTGTCAACATACTCCGAAAGCGTAACGAGCTTCTTTTCGGTTGACGAATAGAACATCAGCAAATCCTGAAGTTCCTCCTTGTGCATACCGTAATCGGACACAACGCCGTACTTGAGCTGTCTGCCGAAGGCTGAAAAGAACTTTTCATAATTCTCACGCTCGTTTGCGAGCATCGAAGTAAGCTCGTTCTTGATTTTCTTTTCAATATTCTGAGCAATTGTAAGCAGGTGACGGTCGTGCTGGAGCATCTCTCTTGAAATATTCAGCGAAAGGTCTGCGCTGTCGACAATACCTCTCACAAAGCGGAAATGCTCGGGCAGAAGCTCCTCACAGCAATCCATAATAAGTACGCCGCTCGAATAGAGCTGCAAGCCCTTTTTATACTCCTTCGTGTAGTAATCGTAGGGTGCAGCAGACGGAACGAACAGCAGAGCCTTGTAGGTTACAACGCCCTCAACAGAGGTTACGATTGTCCTGAGCGGCTTATCCATTGTCATAAACTTCTCGCTGTAGAACTTGTCGTACTCCTCCTGCTCAACATCTTTTTTGCGTCTTTGCCAGATAGGAACCATACTGTTAAGCGTTTCGGTTTCGGTATATTCCTCATATTCGGGATTGTCGCTGTCCTTTGTTTCCTCCTTAACCCTGCTTCTCTTCATATCCATCATAATCGGATAGCGGATATAGTCGGAGTATTTCTTAACAAGCCCCTGAAGCCTGTACTGCTCAAGGAACTCATCGTAGTTTTCGTCTTCGGTGTTGTCCTTGATTTCAAGGATAATTTCAGTACCGGGAGCGTCCTTTTCGATTTCCGTAATTGTATAGCCGTCTGCACCGCTTGACTGCCAGCAATAGCCTGTGTCACAGCCGTATTTTTTCGTGTTGACGGTAATTTTCTTTGCAACCATAAATGCAGAATAGAAGCCTACTCCGAACTGACCGATAATATCAATATCGTCCTGCTTTTCCTGCATATCCTGCTTGAATTTGTACGAACCCGAAGAAGCTATTGTGCCGAGGTTGTTTTCAAGGTCGTCCTTATCCATACCGATACCGTTGTCGGTGATTGTCAGGGTGCGGCTGTCCTTGTCGGCAGAAATCGTTATTTTAAATTCGCTTCTGTCCATACCGACCTTGTCGTCTGTGAGAGAAATGAAGCAAAGCTTGTCGATAGCGTCGCTTGCATTAGAGATAATCTCACGCAGAAAAATCTCCTTGTGAGTGTAAATTGAATTAATCATCAGGTCAAGAAGTCTTTTTGACTCTGATTTAAACTGTTTCTTCGCCATAAAATTACTTCCTTTTTAATTTGTTACGGGGTAAAACTATATGCCCTAACATATAATTATAACCTGTTTATCACATTCTTTCAATATATAAATTTTCAAGAATGTATAATACAACTAATCTCTTAGGCAAAACACATTTTTCTTGACTTTTATTCCGATAAAAGCTATACTTTAAAGTAAATCAACAGAAAGCGAGGTCAATGCTATGGCTGACAACGAAAAAATCATTGAAGAAATCGAAGAAGGCGGTGCGCTTATCACCCTGACAGACGATGAGGGCAACGATGTTGAATTTGAGTTTCTTGACATCGTCGAGTATGACGGTGAAGAATATATCGTGCTTATCGAAAATGACGAGGACGCAGACGAGGTTGTAATTCTTCAAATCAACTCAATTGACGAGGAAACAGAAGAGTTTGTAAGCATTGATGATGAGGAAGTTTTACAGACAGTATTCAATATATTCAAGAAGAAGTACGAGGGCGACATCAACTTTGAATAAGTCGAGTACCTCGGCGGTGTACCACCACCGGTAATCCGAGCAGACAGATTGATATTATCAATTCTTCTTTGCCCGACCGCTTCGAGCAAATTCCTATAATGTAAACAAAAGGGGTGCAGAAAACTGCACCTCATTTTTATTCTGTATTATTACTGCTTTTTATCCGCTCGCAAATGACATAATACCTGTCAAAGCCGCCCTCGCTGTTGCCGATACAGGTTATCATAGTTAGAATATCCTTGTCCTCCTGCAAAAAAACATCCTGCGATTCTTCAGGCTTGCACACCTTTGTTTCCGCAACACGATAGCTCAGTGTATCCCAGAAATTTCTCAGCTTTATCTCATCTCCGATTTTCAGATTGCGCAGATTGTCAAAGAAAATTCTGCCAACATATCCCGTATGGCCTGCAAGCACGGAATTGGTGCTTTCTCCGCCAATCGGCAGGGAAGTATAGGTAAGGTGAGCGGCACCGTAGCTCATATTTGAATTGTTTGCGCCGAGATAAACAGGGAGCTTCATACCGATTGACTCGGCTGAAACATAGCCGTAAATACCGTCTGATATGCCGTAGTCCCTTAAATTCAGCGACGGCTGTTCATATGAATAGGTATCAACGAGCAGAGAGCTTTGTCTGCTCTTTAATTCCTCGTTATAGCTTTTGCTGTCCTTGTAAAGTCTGTCGAGATCAGGCTTGAAAATCAGCGGAGTGTCGGACTTCCTTTTGCCGTTTTCATCAACAGGACAACCCTCCTCGTCAATTTCTCCGTCGCTGAGAGCCTCGTCAAAGGTCTTATCCTCAACAACGCTTTCAAGCCGTCTGTCAAACCTTTCCGTTTCACCCTTTGAAATCTGCGTTCCGATAAAATTTGACACAATCGGGAATGAAAACAGTCCTATACCTGCAACGAGCAGTATTACCGCAATGACAGTGACAATTTTTTTCCACAAGCTTAATCACCGCCTCGTTCCGTTTTCAATGACGCTCTGCCCTTTTCCGAACGGTTTTTTCTTCTTGACCGTCTAAGACAGATAATAACTACTGCAACCGTAATCGCAACAAATGCGGTGATAACCACAGCCGCAGTCCAATACGGTATTTTAAATCCGAGGAAAAATATGCCGTCATCGCCAAAGCTCGCTACGCTTATCGGCGGCTCAAGCTGTGCATTTGGGTCATAAGCAACCCTTTTTCCCCTGACAAGCAATCTGTGCGTATTTATACTGTAGGG
>CALZCU010000055.1 GCA_945632055.1 uncultured Ruminococcus sp.
CTATCCAGATGGATTTAAAAATCAGCGGACTTACTCCCGAAATGGTTAAGGAAGCTCTTGAAAAAACTCACAAGGCTCGTCTGTTCATTCTTGACGAGGTTATGCTCAAGGCTATTGCAGAGCCGAGAGAGCAGCTCTCCGAGTATGCACCCAAGATGTTCACAACTACCATTCCTGCTGACAAAATCAGCGAGGTAATCGGCAAGAGCGGCAAGGTAATCAAGGAGATTCAGGCTGAGTGCGGCGTTAAGGTTGACATTGAGGAGGACGGCGAGTTCGGTCAGGTATTTGTTTCCGGTCTTGACGCTGATAAGTGCAACCGTGCAATTGAAATCATCAATACAATCGCAGTTGACCCCGAGCCGGGCGCAATGTACCTCGGCAAGGTTACCCGTATTATGGATTTCGGTGCATTTGTTGAGATTGCTCCGGGCAAGGAAGGACTTGTTCATGTTTCTCAGCTTGATGTAAAGCGCACAGAGAATGTAACCGATGTGGTTAATGTCGGCGATATAATTCGTGTAAAGGTTATGGAGATTGACGACAAGGGTAGACTTAACCTTTCACGCCGTCAGGTACTCATTGATGTTGACGGACTTACTCCCGAAAACGATACAGACGCAGAAAAGTCATCTCGTCCTCGCAGACCTTACGGCAATGACCGCAGAGGCGGCTTCAACCGTAACAACAGAAAGTAATATTTGATTATTTCAAAGCGTTCAGTCTGATTCAGGGCTGAACGCTTTTGTTCTAAGTAATTTGTTCGTAAATGGTCGGTCAAAACAGGATTTGCAATATCAATCTGTTTGCTATACTTTATTGCAATAATTATTAAAATATATTATACTGATATTATGGAACCACTGAATAAATCACACTGAGAGTTGTTTGCACATCTTGCTTGCACAAACGATTTAATCAGTGCTTCCCTAAATTCAAAATTGAAAGCCAATCCGGTGCAAAATAATTTACATTTCAGTTTTGATATGTTATAATTGTAAAAACAATAATTCAGATTAAGTTGGTGTGAGTATGAGCAACGAAATAAATGAAAATCAGGTTAAGCTCAGCAGAAGCGAGGCGAGAGAACAGGCTTTTATGCTGTTGTTCTCAAAATCCTTTGACGATGAGCCGCTTGAAGAAACAATCGAGGATAATGCAGAAATGTTCAATGGCGGAGTCTGCGGCTATGCACAGGCAGTAGTAGGCGCAATTCAGGATAAGCAGGAGGAGCTTGACGCTCTGATTGCAGGCTTTCTGAAAAAAGGCTGGACAATTTCCCGAATTTCCAAGCCGTCACTTGCAATTCTGCGCCTTGCCTTTTACGAAATAAAGTATGTCGACAGCGTTCCTGCAAGCGTGTCGGTCAATGAGGCAGTAGAGCTTGCCAAAAAATATACGATTGATGAGAGTAAGTTTGTAAACGGAATCCTCGGTGCATTTGTCAGAAGTGAAGAGGAAGCAAAATGAGTCTTTTTCTCGGAATTGACACCTCAAACTACACAACTTCAACTGCGCTTTTTAACGATTGCACAGGTGAGATGCTTCAGCAAAAAAAGCTACTTCCTGTAAAATCGGGACAGCTCGGACTGCGCCAGAGCGATGCGGTTTTTCATCACACTGCACAGCTCCACGCTCTCATAACGAGCCTTTTAAAAGATATTGATGTAAGTCAGATTGCCGCAATCGGTGCTTCGGTAAAGCCAAGACCGATTGAAGGCTCTTATATGCCGTGTTTCACTGTCGGAGAGAACACGGCAAAAATTTTATCGGCTGTGCTTAAAAAGCCGCTATTTCCGTTTTCACATCAGGAGGGGCATATTGCGGCGGCACTTTTCTCGTCAAAGAGAGAGGATTTATTCTGTAAGGACTTTATTGCCTTTCACATAAGCGGAGGTACTACCGAAGCAGTGCTTGCAAAAGGCTTTGGCGACGGATTTTCTGCTGAGCTTGTCGCATCATCTCTTGATTTACACGCAGGACAGGCTGTGGACAGAGTAGGATTAATGCTCGGTCTTAACTTCCCGTGCGGGGCGGAGCTTGAAAGGCTCGCTTTGAAAAATACCGAGAAAATAATCGTTCACCCAACCCTAAAGGGCTGTGACTGCTGTCTTAGCGGTGTGGAAAATCTCTGTAGAAAGCTGTTTGACGAGGGCAGAAGCAGAGAGTACATTTCAGCCTACTGCCTTGAATACATCAAAAAATCGCTTATGCTTATGACCGACGGACTGCTTGAAAAATACGGCAAACTGCCCTTGCTCTATGCAGGCGGTGTGATGTCGAATACAATCATAAAAAATTCTTTTACAGAAAAATACAACGCTGTTTTTGCCGAGCCTTCATTCTCAACCGATAATGCGGCTGGCACAGCGTATCTTGCTTACAGGAAGTTTAAAAATGTACACACCTGAATTTACTGCACCGAGGGTGCTGAGTGTATCACAGCTCAATTTTTATATTAAATCGATTATAGAAAATGACGCTAAGCTCAACCTTGTCTTTCTGACGGGTGAGATCTCCAATCTGACTGACCACTACAGAAGCGGTCACATCTATCTATCTTTAAAGGACGAAAAATCGGTAATCAGAGCCGTAATGTTTTCGGGCAACGCAAGAAATCTTCGCTTTAAGCCGGCTGACGGAATGAAGGTAATCTGCCGGGGCAGAGTGGCTGTTTATGAGCCGACAGGGCAGTATCAGCTCTACATTGAGGATATGCAGCCCGACGGAATCGGTGCACTTAACTTAGCCTATGAACAGCTGAAGAAAAAGCTCTCGGAAAAAGGACTGTTTGATTCCGCTCACAAAAAGCCGCTTCCGAAATTTCCAAAAACAGTCGGAGTAATAACATCTCCGACAGGAGCGGCAGTTCAGGATATACGCAATATACTTTTCAGACGATTTCCTTGCATAAATGTTGTGATGTGTCCTGTGCTTGTTCAGGGCGACAGTGCGCCCGAACAGCTTATAAGGGCAGTGCAGACGCTTGATAAATACAAAGCCTGTGATGTAATAATAATCGGTAGGGGCGGTGGCTCAATCGAGGACTTGTGGGCGTTTAACAGCGAGGATCTTGCATATGCAATTTATGATTGCAGTATACCCGTGATTTCTGCGGTCGGTCACGAAACTGACTTTACGATATGCGACTTTGTTTCCGATATGAGAGCGCCTACTCCTTCGGCGGCGGCAGAGCTTGCAGTGCCCGACAAAAACGAGCTTATGTCATATTATCTTTCACAGCGGCAGTATGTTTCTTCGCTGTGCGATTCAATAATAAAAAACAACAGAGCTTGCCTTGCCGACCTGCAAAGGAGGATTTCGCTTGCTTCACCGGGCTCAAAAATTACTGAGCTTGAGGGCAGACTCAGCTTACAGCAAAGCAGGCTTCAGACTCTCATCAATGAAAAATACAGCGAAAAATCAAACTCAATAACAAGGCTTTCCTCAAAGCTCGAAGCATTGAATCCAATTTCGATTCTTTCAAGAGGCTACTGCATTGCGGAAAAGGATGGCTGTGTTGTCAGCTCAAGCAAACAGCTTGAAACGGGCGATTGCTTCACTCTTGAATTGTCCGACGGAAAAATAAACGCAACAGTAAACGGTGATTAATTATGGCTTTTGCACATTTGCATGTTCATACCGAATACAGCCTGCTTGACGGCGCCTGCCGAATAAGCAGGATAGCCTCTGCTGCCCGTGAAAAGGGAATGACCTCGCTTGCAATCACCGACCACGGTGTTATGTACGGAGTAATTGACTTCTACAGAGCCTGCATAAAGGAAAACATCAAGCCCGTAATAGGCTGTGAGGTTTATGTCGCTCCTAAGTCACGCCTTGACAAAACCTCGTCATACGATAAGTACTACCATATGGTGCTACTCTGCGAGAACAACACAGGCTACCAAAATCTTATAAAGCTCGTATCTCTCGGCTTTACCGAGGGCTTCTATTCAAAGCCGAGAATAGACGATGAGCTTCTCGAAAAGTATCACGAGGGATTAATCTGCCTTTCCGCCTGTCTTGCAGGAGAAATACCTCAAAGACTGCTTGACGGCGACTACAATGCCGCAAGGAATAAAGCGTTGTATTATCGTGATTTATTCGGCAGAGAGAACTTTTTTATTGAGCTGCAAAATCACGGAATAGAGGAACAGGAGAGGATTATTCCAAGCCTTGTCAGAATTGCAGAGGAAATCGGTGTTGATATAGTAGCTACCAACGACAGCCACTACATCGAAAAAGAGGACAGCAAAACGCATAACATTCTTCTGTGCATACAAACAAACCGAACAATCAACGACAATGACCGAATGGAGTTTCAGACGAGCGAGTTTTATCTTAAAACAGAAGCTGAGATGAGAGAGGTATTTTCAGACTATCCGCAGGCTTTAGAAAACACTCAGAAGATAGCAGACAGATGTAATGTTGATTTTGAATTTGGTGTGCGCAAGCTACCTCGATTTGATGTTCCGAATAATGAAAATCATCTCGACTATTTCAGAAGAAACTGTTACAAAGGCCTTTACGAGCATTACGGTGAAAATCCCGACAAAAGCCTTGTCGACCGCCTTGAATACGAAATCGACACTATTTCTAAAATGGGTTTTGTTGACTATTACTTAATCGTCAACGATTTTGTTCAGTATGCAAAGTCCAATTCAATTCCCGTAGGACCGGGCAGAGGCTCGGGTGCAGGCTCTCTTTGTGCCTACTGCATAGGAATTACAGCTATTGACCCGATAAAATACAATCTTCTATTCGAGCGATTTTTGAATCCCGAAAGAGTCAGTATGCCCGACTTTGATATTGATTTCTGCAAGGAACGCAGGGGAGAGGTAATTGATTATGTCGTAAGGAAATACGGCGAGGACCATGTGGCTCAGATTATTTCCTTCGGAACAATGGCGGCAAGAGGTGCAATCCGAGATGTAGGCAGAGCTCTTGCAATGCCCTATGCATCAGTTGATGTGATTGCAAAGCTTGTGCCGATGGAGCTTAACATTACAATTGAAAAGGCTCTTAAAATCAGCTCCGAGCTTAATAAGAGGTACAACGAGGACGAGCAGATTAAAACTCTGCTTGATATTGCGATGAGCATTGAGGGAATGCCTCGCCACGCAACAATGCACGCCGCAGGAGTTGTAATCACCGACAAGCCTGTGTCCGATTATGTTCCGCTTTCAAAAAATGACGATAACATTGTAACGCAGTTTACAATGACAACGCTTGAAGAGCTTGGCTTGCTCAAAATGGACTTCCTCGGTTTGCGCAATCTGACTGTGATTGACGATGCCGAAAGACTTATCAGGCTAAACAATCCCGACTACAATCCTGACAAGATAAGTGAAAATGATGCAAATGTTTTCAAGATGATTTCAAAGGGCTTAACCGAGGGCGTTTTTCAGTTTGAAAGTCAGGGAATGAGGAATGTCCTCACTCAGCTTAAGCCTGACAGCATTGAGGATTTGATAGCAGTTTTATCACTTTACCGCCCCGGACCTATGGATAGCATACCAACATACATCGACTGCCGACACAATCCCTCTCACATCAGATACAAGCACCCGAAGCTTAAAGAAATTCTTGAGGTCACCTACGGCTGTATTGTGTATCAGGAGCAGGTGATGCAGATTTTCCGCGCGCTTGCAGGCTACAGCCTTGGCAGAGCTGACATTGTGCGCCGTGCAATGAGCAAGAAGAAGCACTCTGTTATGGAAAAGGAGCGCAATATTTTTATCAACGGTCTTACTGATGAAAACGGAAAAATCCTCGTTGACGGCTGTGTACGCAGAGGTATTGACGAAAAAACAGCAAACTCAATCTATGATGAAATGGAGAGCTTTGCATCGTATGCCTTCAACAAATCCCACGCAGCGGCATATGCTTCAATTTCCTACAAAACTGCGTGGCTCAAATGCTATTATCCCCGTGAGTATATGGCGGCGCTTTTGTCAAGCGTGCTTGATAATCAGAATAAAATGGCTGTTTATATCGGTGAATGTCAGCGGATGGGAATACAGGTTCTTCCGCCCGATGTCAACGAAAGCAACCACGGCTTTACAGTAAGCAAAAACAATATACGATACGGTCTGCTTGCTATTAAAAACCTCGGCAGGCAGTTTATCGACCGTATAATTGCAGAAAGAAGAAACAAGCCCTACACCTCGTTTTATGATTTCTGTAAAAGACTTTACGGTAAAAATATGAACAGTCGTGCCGTAGAGAGCCTGATTAAGTGCGGAGCGTTTGATGCATTGGGCGCAAACCGCCGACAGCTTCTTGCAGTCAGCAAAACTGTGCTTGACGATTTGGATTATGAATCCAAGCACAATATGGGCGGTCAGCTCTCTTTTTTCGATATGGGAGGGGAAACGCAGAAGTCAACCTCAGAGCCTGAGCTTCCCGATTTGGCTGAGTTTTCAAGGCAGGAGCTTCTCCATATGGAGAATGAGATTGCAGGAATGTATTTAAGCGGTCACCCAATGGACGAGTACACAGACTTTTCACGAATCA
>CALZCU010000056.1 GCA_945632055.1 uncultured Ruminococcus sp.
GTCATTGATACGGCTAAAAGGGAATTGCAGGAGGAAACAGGGGCTAAAGAATTTACTATTGAGCTTGTATGCGCATATTCTGTCACCGGCAAAAATCGGGTTAATTCGACAGGCGAAGAAACCTTCGGAATGCTTTACTTTGCCCGGATAAACAGCTTTGAAACTGAGCTTCACAGTGAAATGGAAAGTGTTGCTTTGTTTGATGAAATTCCCGAAAAGCTGACCTATCCTTTGATCCAGCCTTTGCTGATTGAAGAATACATAAAAAGAAACGGTATTTGAGTGGAGTTCGGTATACTTGAGCAATTTTGAAGATAAAAAGGCTGAAATTATTGCGAATTTAGGCAGCAGTAAAAATATGGTGCTTTCGACATCGTACAATGACAAGGTAACTTCAAGAATGATGAGCGTTATTGTTATTGACGGTGAGTTCTATTTTCAAACAGATAAAAATTTCAGAAAGTATAATCAAATTAAAAACAACCCAAATGTTTCCCTTTGCTGTGACAATATTTCGGTTGAGGGAATTTGTACCGAGCTTGGCAAGCCTGCTGACAATCAGAAATTCATTGCACTCTTTGAGAAGCATTACAATTGGTCGTATAATATGTATTCTATGCTTGATAACGAAAGGCTGTTTAAAATAACTCCCGAATACATAAGGCTGTGGACTTATGAAAATTCAAAGCCTTATATTGAAATTTTAGATTTTAAGTCGGGAGAGTACAGCAAAACACTTTATGAATGTTAGGGCAGTTCAGTTAATCTGCTAAATGTAGGTAACGGTTTTGACCGTTCCGTTTGTGCTGTGCTACAGTTTGGTGTAATTCTGCGGAACAGTCAAGACTGTTCCCTACGCTTATTATGCCTATAGCATCGATGCACAGGAAAATGCTTGTGTCGGACTTGAATAGATTATCGGAGGTGAGGTTTTGCAGGATATTAGTTTATCGCACTCGGGGACGGAGGCTTGCAGGGATATGCAGGAGCTTTTTGAAGCTCTCAGCCCGACCAGAACCTTTGCTAAGGGCGAGATAATTTACCGTCAGGGCGATTCGGCAACGAGCTTTTGCTACCTCAAGCGGGGCAGAGTGTGCGTGTTTATGACCTCGATTGACGGAATGGAGAAAACTCTCAACACCGCATCAAAGGGCGAGCTTCTCGGCGAGGGCGCATTCTTCGACAGAAAGCCGAGAGTAAGCTCAGCCAGAGCCGTTACAGCCTGCGAGGTTGTTATGATTGACGAGCAAAGGCTTACCTCACTTTTCGCATCGCACCCGAAGCTTGCGTTTGAGCTTCTTGAAATTCTTGCAAACAGAATTCGCCTGCTTTCCTCACAGCTTGACTCAATGACCTTTTTGCAGGCTGACGCAAGAATTGCACGACTGCTTCTGCAAAATGAAACCAACGGAAGTGTTTCGCTGACTCACGAGGATATCGCCGCATCGGTCGGTGTTTCGAGAGTTACGGTCAGCAAAACGCTCGGCAGACTTGCCGCAAAAGGTGATATTGCAACCGCCTACAGAAAAATTGTAATCAAAAATCGTGCAGGGCTTGAGGAATTATCAGCCTTGTAAAATAAATATAAGATAAATGGTAATACCGCAGATTTGATGTCTGCGGTATTTTTTCTTTTATTAAAAAGTTTTAAAAAAATTTTTTAAATTTTTTAAATATTTAAAACTTTTCAATATCCTCCTCCGTCTATATTAGTGAAAGGGCAAAAAAGCTTTTTTAATACAGATAAATCAATATTTCTGAGGAGGGAGATTATGTATTGTGAAAATTCAGAGATGAACAGACCACCCTGATATTATTCAGCCAATCAAAATGCAAACCGTACATAAATTATTGAAAATAAAAAATCAAAACTTATTAAAAATATCAAAAGGAGTTTTATTATGAAAAAAATCAAATCTTTAATTCTTGCAGGAATCATTACAGCATCGTGCTTTGCAGGCACAATATCCGTTTCGGCTGAAACCGTAGCTGACGATACAGCTTATATTTATGTAACGGATGCGATATCAGAGCGTTCCGGTAAATATCCTGTTCCCGAAACACCTTCCGCTCCTGCACTCACAGCAAAGGTCGGTGACATTATCGAGGTAACAGTAAACCTAAAAACAATCTCTGACAAAAATAACTTTGCCGGATTATGGATTATGAGCTTTTTCGGTCAGGAAAAAGCAGGTGACCACGAATTTATCAAGGACAAATCCCTTGAGCTAACTTATGCGTATTATGGCAATGGCTTAGCTTCAAAGGAGGCAAGCCTTAAGACAGCGTCAGTTATAACAAATATGCCCAATTTCCTAAATGAAGATAGTAATACCTATCGGTATAGTCATTACGGATACACAGCTGCAACCGCATATGATGATATTTACATTGACAACACAGACATATGCAAATATACTCTTGAGGTAAAGAAGCCGGGAAAAACATTTATAAATACAACACTGCAAGAGGTTGCATATTTTGATGATATCCTATATCCCCATGGTACGAATTTGGTGGGGGCTGTCGATATCAAGACCTCGGTTGCTGTCGTAGGCAATGTAAATAATAAAGGAATTATGGGAGATGTTGACAGCGACGGTGCGCTCACAATCAAGGACGCTACATTAATTCAGAAGTACTGCGCAGGCATTGCAGACTTCACTGCGGAGCAGTCAAGACTTGCAGATGTGAACAGCGATGGAGATATAAACATTGTCGATACAACGGAAATTCAGAAAATAATTGCAAAGCGTTAATAGAAAACAAACAGTGTTAGCTGCGAAGGATAAATAAAACATAAAAAAGAGCTGTCGCAAATCGGTAAGTTTTGCGACAGCTCTTTATTAAGATATTTGATTAGATGTTTTTGCTTCCGCAGTAGGGACAGAATTTTGTGTCTGCATCAATCTCCTTGCCGCAGGCTGTGCAGAAAATGCTGTGCTGACTGTTGTCGGCAGGGGTGCTGTATGCGTTGCTCTGATTCTCCTGAGCGTAGGATGCGTAGCCGTTATTTTGCGGCTGATTGTAGGGAGAGTACGGATTGTTCTGCGGCTGAGCCTGAGCATAGGGGTCGTAGCCGATTCCCTGCGGGGGCATAGGCTGATAGCCGTTATAGCCGTAGAACTGCTGTTTTGCAGCCTTGTTTTTGCTTGCCTTAAGAACAGCTCCGACAATTATGAGGATTATTCCGAGAACAAGGAAACCGATTCCCGTATAAAGGACAATCTGGTCAAAGTTTGATATTTTTGTTGTGTACAAGACGGAAAACTTAAGTTTGTAATTACTGCCGATTATCAGACCTGATGTAATTCCGCTGATTCCCATTAATGTAAAAATTATACCGAGTACAAGTGCAGCCATAAAATCATCTCCAAAATTTTTTTATTTTGCTTTATAGGAAATTGCTCGTCAATGGTCGGGCAAAGAAGGCTTGATAATATAAACCTGTCTGCTCGAATTGCGTGTCGAGAAACTCGAATGTTTAAATTCATTTTATCATATATGATCAACTGTCAACGAAAATTGAGGTAAATATTGTTAATAATATACATATTGACGAGCCTTGTCGAAAATTCGGTAAATGAAATTAATGGTTGTATTTTATAATTGTAAATATGTAAACCAAAATTAACATAAAATGTTGGCTTGTGTTTATTGCAGAAGCCGATTTTATCTGATATTCTTATATTCACAGGGAGTGAAAAATTATGATTAATATGAATTTGAAATATTTGCGCAAACAATTCGGACTTTCGCAGGAGGAGCTTGCAGAGAAAATTGATGTTTCCCGTCAGTCGGTTGCCAAGTGGGAGAGCGGCGAAACTCTGCCCGATATTCTGAAGTGCAGAGAGCTTGCAAACCTATTTGACACAACGATTGATAACCTTATGAATTATTCATTTGAGCAGGACTCTTTTGACGAAAATGAAACAGACGGCAAGTATGTGTTCGGCATAGTAAAGGTCGGTGAAAGAGGGCAGGTTGTGATACCGAAGCACGCAAGGCTGGTGTTTGACATAGCCCCCGGCGACAGGCTGATTGTTCTCGGTGACAAAAAAAGGGGAGGAATTGCGCTTGCAAAGCTTCCGGGAATTATTCATCAGGATTGAGAGGAGAATGGAAATGTATGCAATAAAAACAGAAAATCTGACTAAAAAGTTTAAGGAAAAGGTTGCGGTAAACACTCTGAACCTGACGGTAAACGAGGGAGAGCTTTATGCTCTGCTCGGCGTAAACGGCGCAGGAAAATCGACCACAATAAAGATGCTGTCGTGCCTTACTGCTCCGACCGAAGGTGACGCACTTCTGCTCGGCAGCAGCATTGTAAAGGACAGGGAAGCGGTAAAACAGATTATTAATGTTTCGCCGCAGGAAACTGCTGTTGCGGAAAAGCTGTCTGTTCGTGAAAATCTTGAGCTGATTGCACGGATTTACGGCTCAGACAAGCGCACGGCAAGGCTCAGAGCCGATGAAATCATAGAAAAATTTGATATGCAGGAGATTGCAGGCAGTCGTGCGAAAACGCTTTCGGGCGGCTGGCAGCGCAGATTGAGCATAGCAATGGCTCTTATCACTGAGCCGAAAATACTTTTCCTCGACGAGCCGACTCTCGGACTTGATGTGCTTGCTCGCAGAGAGCTTTGGAGCGTAATAGAAAATCTCAAGGGGAAAATTACAATCATACTCACCACACACTATCTTGAGGAAGCCGAGTCGCTTTCCGACAGAATCGGAATTATGGCTAAGGGCAGAGTTAAGGCGGAGGGTACGGCTCAGGAGCTTAAAAGCCTTGCCGATACGGACAATTTTGAAGAGGCATTTATAAGAATTGCAGGGGAGGGAATATTATGAGAACACTTGCTTTTGCATCAAGAAACACAAAGGAAATTATGCGTGACCTAATGACGCTTCTGTTCGGTCTGGGATTTCCGCTGGTGCTTATGACGCTTTTGTCGGCTATCAACGCAAGTATTCCAAAGGAAGCGGCTGAGGCAACAACGCTGTTTAAGATTCAGAATCTTGCACCCGGTATATCGGTGTTCGGTCTGAGCTTCATTGCGCTGTTTTCTGCAATGCTCATTTCCAAGGATAGAACAACGAGCTTTGTATTAAGGCTGTTTACCTCTCCGCTCAGGGCTTCGGAATTCATACTCGGCTACACTCTGCCGCTTTTGCCGATGTCGATTGCGCAGACGCTTATTTGCTATGCAGCGGCATTGATTTTCGGTCTTGAATTTAATGCAAATATTCTGCTTGCAGTTGTCGTAAATCTGCCGATTGCGATTGTGTTTATTTCAGTCGGCTTTATTGCAGGAACTTTGCTTAACGAAAAGGCAGTCGGAGGAGTGTGCGGCGCATTGCTTACCAACCTTTCAGCGTGGTTTTCAAACATATGGTTTGACACTGCGCTTGTCGGCGGCTGGTTTGAGAGCCTTGCAAATGCCCTGCCGTTTGCTCACGCAGTTAATGCCGCCCGTTATGCAGTTTTGGGCAGTTTTAGCGAAATTATGCCGGAGCTTCTGCCTGTTATCGTGTATGCAGTCGCTCTCCTTGCGGCGGCAATAGCAGTATTTTCCGTTAAAATCAATTCAAAACACTGATAAAACACTGATAAAACACTGATTGAATATTATGACAAAACGAGCCGACAGCAATGCCGGCTCGTTTTTTAAGGAGAGAGTATAATAAAAAAAGATTTTGCAAACTTTCGTAAATATCAGATTTTGTATTTTTATTTAATGTCATATATCGGCTTAGATACGAGCCTTGCATAAGTCCATACTGTAAACCGATTCGTCCTTGTCGACCATTGTAATCGATACCCTCGGTGCAAGCTTGTTGAAGCTGACGAGAAAGCTGTCGTCACCGCCGTCGTGCATTCCCGTAACAATCCGCTCAACGCTGTTTTCCTTCACAAATTCCGAAACAGCCCTCGGAGCGTCGTCGTTAAACAGCACCGTCATATCTGCACCCGATTCCTTCGATACAAGGTAGAGATACTCGATTTTGTCGCTTACCGAAGCGTAGTTGGCTGTAGGTTTCAGAACGCTCAGCACCCTGAGCTCACAGCCGCAGTCATCGGCTATGCTCTTTGCTGTTTTGATTATTCTGTCGCAGTCGTATTGGTCTGTTACACAGGCAAGTACCGATGACTCCTTGATTTCCATTGTGTTTCACCTCCCTTTGCTGTTGTGACTATATAATACAGGGCGATTTTGAATTGTGTATATCGTTACTGTGAATTTGATGTGAAATATCTGGAAGATTATTTGAAAAAAAATATAAAATCGCTTGTGAGTATATGGGAGTAAAAATGAGTATATCAGAGAATTTTAAAGATTGCTCGGGTGTAAATTAAATTTTTCAAAAAAAGTGTTGACTTTGCGTAAAATATATACTATAATCATATCTGCACGAAAAAGAACAGGAGGAATGATTATGTCAACATATTTAGCTAAGAAAAGCGAAATTGAACGCAGCTGGTATGTAAT
>CALZCU010000057.1 GCA_945632055.1 uncultured Ruminococcus sp.
AATAGCAAAGTATTGTTGTTATTTATTGATTATCTGAGTTTTTCTACAGTCTGAAGGCTGCAAGCAAAAGTTGCTTGCAGCCTTTTAAGTTGCTTTAAACAATATATCCGAGCGTCTTTAGCACTTCTTCTGACTTTTCCTTTGCTACTGCACAACATTCAGGCGAGAGCGTATCCCCTATATAAAATTTACGGCTGTCAATATCCTTTAAAACACCGACAATTGCGTCTTTCTCATTCGGCTTTGCGGATATTATTTTTACTGCACAGTCACAGGAAATTGAAAATTCAGTTATTCTTTCGGAATTCAGAGAATTAAAATACTTTGCTCTTAATAATTCCCATTGATTTCTGTAATCACATTCAAGAATATTTGCAATGATTTTCCATACATTCCAATTGTTGAAGGAACTGCTTTTATCAAGTGCTGATGAAATATATCCAATGTACGGATAGACAATCAGCGGATTGTCACTGCTGATTTTTTCAAGAAGCGACTCTGCCCAAAGGCTCAGAGGACTGATTTTGTCAAGCATTATATCAATAATCACAGGGATAAACAGAACATCGGTTTTTGCAAGCTCGATGTAATGCTCGTCTGTATTCATTTTCTGTAATTCTGCATATATTCTGTCAATACTCATAAGTAATTATCCTATCCCCTCATCATTTCAACGAATGACCGAAATAAACTCCCCGAACCTGCTCAGACAGATTCGGGGAGCTTTTAGATTCCGTAGACAATTACTCTGTAAATAAGTACCAAGTACCGCCTGATTTGCTGCCGTAGTTTGCACGGAAGCAGTTTTTACCGTCAACAACGGTTATATCATCAGTCTGAGTATTCCAGCTTGACAAAGTATCCTTAAATAGGAAGCAGTTTGAACCGGGTGAAAGCGGCTCATCAAAATCGAAGTACCAGATATCAGTACCCTCGATGTTTGTCATCAGAAAAGCTGTGCTTGCAAGGTTGCTCTCAGCCCAGCCGTAGATATATACCTCTGCCCAATTTGCGTCTGAGTTGTCAAAGTAAACTCTGTCAAGAACAAAATCAGGCTTTGTTTCGGGAACATAAGGACCGGTTGAAACACTCTCGTCGTTTGCAAGAGTAAAGCAGTTGTTTGTCTTTGAAACATTTGCAGACCAGCAGTTGTAAACATTGCCTGTGTCGCCGCCAACGGGAGGCTCGCTAATCTCTTCAAGATAACGGTAAACTGTAGCAGAAGTCAATTCAACAGGAACCTCTGCTGTATAAACATTCGGGAAAGCTTCCTCATCCTTTTCGAGGAGATAGCTTATACCTGTGTTGTCATCATAGAGGAAGAGTGATACGCCGTCAGATGTCATCCAGCCGAGATTTGTCTTGAAATAGAATGTATAGGTTTCTGTTTCAGGAACAGTTGTAGGCTCTGCTGTTGTGGGCTCTGTGGTAGGCTCTTCAGTAGTGGGTTCTGCAGTTGTAGGTTCTGCTGTGGTCGGCTCTACAGTTGTTGTAGGTGGAACAGTTGTAGCCTCTGTAGGCTCAGCCGTAGTCGGCTCTGTCGGAGTTACAGTAGTGTATTCCTTGCCTGCAAGACCTGCACCGGCAACACTTGCGATGTACTTCTGTACGCAGGTTGCGTCGATAATGTTAATTCTGCCGTCCTCGTTTAAATCAGCAAGAACAAGGTACTTATCCTGAATTGTATCAAGCTCAATGCTGTGCTTCTGAATAAGAGTAGCGTCCTTGATATCAACAATGCCGTCACCGTTTACATCACCGTAGAGCATTTTGACAGAGGGAACAGGAGGCTGTGTCGGAGCAGCAGTTGTGGGTTCTGTTGTGGGAGCTGTTGTAGGAACAGTTGTAGGAACAGTTGTAGGAACAGTTGTGGGAGCTGTTGTAGGAACAGTTGTAGGAACAGTTGTGGGTTCTGTTACTGTAGTAGGCTCTGTTTCGGGAACTGTACCCTTTGTAGCGTCAGTTGCATCAACAGGAGTTTCCTTTGCGGGGGTGAGTGTTGTCGCAGTCCAGGAGGTTGTTGATGTTTCTGCAAATATCTTTGTAACACCGTTGAGCTTAAGCTTTGCCTTACCACCGTCAATCGGGTACTGCTTGCCTGAAGAGTCACTGACGATTACAAATGTGTTCGGTGAATGAGCAAGGTCATAATTTGAATCCTTGATTTCCTCAGTTTCTTTGTCCTTTTCAAGACAAGCACCGTCGGAAACCTCAATGTAGTAATATCCTGTTGCAGGATCTAACTGCATTGTCTGACCCGGCCATGAAGCATTGGAGTAGGTTGTTGTTGAAGATGTGTCCTCATCATAAATGTATACGCTGAAGGGAGCTTTCCAGGTTGATCTCTTAGCTGAGTTGAAGAATACATAAACGCCTGAGGAAGCAGCCTCCTGCTTTGCATATTTATAAACGGTTGTTGTTGTGTCCTTGCCGTCTGTTGCGGTAAGAGTGAGGTTGATTGTTTCGCCGTAATTGTAGTCCGAACCAATGCGGAGAGTGATCTCGCCTGTGTAGGGAACGGGAGTTGAATCATCAAGACAATATGTACCTGATACTGCGTTCTCAAGACCGAGCTTTACTGTCATTGTTTCGCCCTTGAATGAGCCGCTTTCAACAGAGCAGGTATTGCGGGGAGTTGTTGTGCCGTCATATACAACTGCTACACCTGTTGAGCCGATTGAGCCTGTGAGAACTCCGCCTGATACTGTGAACTTTTCGCCTGTGATTGTGTCGGTATATGTACCGTCAGCAAGACCTGTGCCGGAAATGCTTACAGCCTTGGTTGTACCGTTGCAGTTTGAAAGAACGATACCGCTGTTGCCTCTTGCAACATATGCTACACCATCGGAAGAACCGAGCTTTTCACTCTGACCAACAAAGAGATTGTGGAACTTGTTGATTTCGGAAACAGCCGTGCTCTTGTATGTTGTATCTGTTGCAGCGTCACCCATAAGTGCTGCGCCGGGGCGAGCAAAGTAAAGCGCTGTTGAATCCTTTCTTGAAGCAACAATTGCCCAAGCCTTTACAACATTTTCATCGGAAATGTTAGAAGTGTTTGCAATGCCTGCCGAGCCTGCCTCGCCTTCGTAGGTGTCGTGTGACTCAGCCCAGAGAACTGCGTTTGAAGCGGCAACGCCTGACTTATAGGAAGCGTTTGCAGCTGTTGAAGCATTACCCTTTGATACAGCAGCCAGAACAGCGTCGCCTGTTCTGTTGTCTGTTACATTGATGTGCTTTGTGTAGGAACTGTAGCTTCTTCCTGAGCCGCAGTTGTTAAGGATTTCACCGTAGATGTAAAGGTTGCCGCCTGTTTTCTGCTTGTAGTAGTCCTTGGCAGCAGTTGTGATTGTAGGCCAATAATCGGAAGCATAGGAACCGTCATCGGGAGTTTCGATGTGCTTTGCTGCGTCAAAACGGAAGCCGTCAACACCGCAGTCGATGCACTCCTTGAGAAGATTAACAACTGCTTCCTGAACATTGTCGTTGCCTGTGTTAAGGTCGGGACAAGCCGAAACATGACCCTGAACTACAGACTGAACAGAGCTGTCGCTTGCGCCTGCTCTGAATGAATGGAAATATGTGTCTTTATTAGCATAGAAATCGGGCTGATATGTATTAACCTGCTCACTGAGTGAGTTGGGATCCTCTTCGGTTTCGTTACCCATATGGTTAGATACGATGTCACAAATGATTTTTATGCCGTACTTGTCAGCCTCTGCACAAAGAGCCTTGAGGTCTTCCTTGGTGCCAAGCCAAGACTTCTGAGCAATAGCCATACTTACAGGCTGGTAGAGCTTCCACCACTGACCTGCAACATCGTTTGAAGTGCCGTAGTCCTTTGCCTGCTGAACAGGTGAAGTCTGAACTGTTGTGTAGCCTGCCGCTGCAATTGCAGGGAGGTTTTCCTTGATTGAATTGTAAGACCAGTTGAATGCGTGCAGCATTACGCCGTCTTTTACTTCACTCTGAAGAGCCGGTGACGCAGCAACAGACTCTGTTTTTTCAGCCGCACTTACTGAAACGGTGCAGGCTAAAGATGAAGTAAGCATTGTTGCAGCAACAACAAGACTTGCAATTTTCTTGAAAGATTTCATCTGAAAATCATCCTTTCATAAATTTTCATTTTAATTATATCAAATTTTTCATTAAAAGTACATATTCTATTTGCCAAATAAAATACCATTTTTTTGTGCATTATTCACTTTTTAGGTCTGATTTTTGTATATTCATATTTCTGCTTTCTTCAGAATATAATAATCTTTTCAGTCAATTTACATTATTTTATTTATTTTAATTGACATTTTAATCAGTTTAGAATATAATTCAATTGGTCTTTTAAGGCTTGACCGCCGTATTCAAACTAAAATATACGGTTTTGCCTTAAGTCATGGTTATGTCTTTACAAAATAAATTGTAGGGGCGGACTGTGTTCGCCTGCAAATATTTTATTCTACTTGCAGAGCAGCACAGCCGCCCTTTTTATGTTTTTCAGCAACATCCTATCATTAAATTGCAAGGTGTTGCACTCAAGGAAGCAGGGGTGGATAAATGGAGCAGAACTCAAAGAAAACTATAGTATCTCTCAAGGATATTTTTGTCCGTTTTGACGGAGAGGTAATTTTAAACCATATTAATCTTGATATTAATGAAAAGGAATTTGTAACTATTTTAGGTCCGAGCGGCTGCGGAAAAACTACCACTCTCCGTATTATCGGAGGTTTTGTTGAGCCTGAAAGCGGAGATGTGTTTTTTGACGGAAAACGAATCAACGGCACTCCGCCCAATAAGAGAAATGTAAATACTGTTTTTCAGAAATATTCTCTGTTTCCGCATCTTAATGTTTATGACAATGTTGCGTTCGGTCTTAAGCTTAAAAAGCTTCCCAAGGACGAAATAAAAAGAAAAGTCACAAAAATGCTTGCAACAGTTGACCTTAAGGGATATGAGAAGCGCAATATTTCCAAGCTTTCGGGCGGTCAGCAGCAGCGTGTTGCCATTGCAAGAGCTCTTGTGTGCGACCCTGATGTTATTCTGCTTGACGAGCCTCTCGGTGCGCTTGACCTTAAGCTGAGAAAAAGTATGCAGCTTGAGCTGAAGGAAATTCAGCAAAAGACAGAGAAAACCTTTATTTATGTCACTCACGACCAGGAGGAAGCTCTGACAATGAGCGACCGTGTTGTTGTTATGAACAACGGTGTGATTGAGCAAATCGGAACTCCCGAGGATATTTACAACGAGCCTGTAAACGCCTTTGTTGCTGACTTCATTGGCGAGGCAAATATTCTTAACGGCACGATGATTGACGACTGCCGTGTTGAGGTTCTCGGAAGAGAGCTTGAATGCGTCGACAAGGGCTTTGGCAGAAACACTCCCGTTGATGTTGTTATCAGACCTGAGGATATTGAAATTACCTCTCCCGAGAACGGTCAGCTTGTCGGAATTGTTGAAAAATCCACCTTTAAGGGCGTTCATTATGAGATGAGCGTTATGTGCGACAAGTGCGAGATACTGATACACTCCACCAAATCTGCTGAAATCGGCAGTAAAATCGGTATGCGTGTAATTCCGTTCAACATTCAGATTATGAATAAGCTGCTTCCGTTTTACAATAATGTTATTGAAGCAGTGGTTACATATGCAAGCGAGGAGGAAAACTTCTTTGAGTTTGAGCTTGAGGGAGAAACAATAAGAGTTGAGAACAGATTTTTTCCACAGGAAACTGCTGTCAGAATTACGCTTCCTCCCGAGGCACTTTCGCTTGCAGGCGACGGCGTAGGACATCTCTCCGATTTATATATAGAATCTGTCGTATACAAGGGTGAGCATAATGAAATTATCCTCGAATCGGACGAGAGAAAGTGGCTTATGCTGAGCGATACGGACGAGCAGGTTGCCACATATGTTCCGCTTGCATTTGATTTTTCAAAGGCTGAATTTGAAGTCCTTGACAATTTAAAGGAGGGCTGACTATGAAATCAAGAAAGCCCTCTATCCCCTATATCATCTGGATGGTTGTATTTACAATGATTCCGATTTTTATGATCGGTTTTACAGCCTTCACAGACAAAAGCGGCAATTTTTCTCTTGAGCCGTTTTCAAAGGCATTCTTTTACAGCGGCGTGTTTATGAAATCGCTGTGGATTGCTCTTATTTCCACTGCGATATGCCTTATTCTTGCATATCCGCTTGCCTATCTCATTACGAGAATGAAGCACTCTACACAAAATACTGTCATTATGCTGCTGATGATTCCGATGTGGATGAACTTTCTGCTGAGAATTTATGCGTGGATTACGCTTTTGCAGGAAAACGGCCCTATTGATATGCTGTTATCAATGCTCGGAATACACGCTACCTATATCGGCAACACAGGCGCAGTTGTTCTGGGTATGGTGTATGAATATCTACCGTTTATGGTTCTGCCGATTTACACCGTAATGAGCAAGATTGACGGAGGCTTGATTGAAGCCGCACAGGATCTGGGT
>CALZCU010000058.1 GCA_945632055.1 uncultured Ruminococcus sp.
ATCTACAAGCATTGCTCCGTCCTTGCCGAGTGAAATAAGTACATTCTGTGCTCCGAGCCTTTGAAGCTCCTTTGCGTATTTTTCAACATCAGACTCGGTTTCTATTTCAAAGTCAAAAATTTCCGAAAGCTCCTGTCTGTTTGGCTTAATCAGGAACGGCTTGTACTTTAGAGAGTTTAAAAGGAGCTTTTTGGTAGCGTCAACTACTACTCTGACTTTTTTACCTTTTATCCTCTCAAGGATTCTTTCATAAACATCATCGGGCATCGTGTTCGGGATATTTCCTGCAATAATGAGCGTGTCGCCGTCTGAAATCTTATCTATCCTGCAAAGAAGTCCGTCAAGCTCGCTTTCCTCAATATGCGGTCCCTGACAGTTGATTTCAGTTTCGTCCTCCGCCTTGATTTTTATGTTTATTCTTGAAATTCCGTTTTTCAGCTTAATGAAGTCGGTGATAATCTTATCGTTTCTGATTCCGTTTTCAATTGCCTCTCCCGTAAAGCCTGCGATAAAGCCTAAGGCTGTGCTTTGAAGTCCAATCTCGGCAAGGACATTGGAAACATTTATTCCCTTTCCGCCGAAGTAGTATTCCTCGCTTGCGGTACGGTTTGTTATTCCGAGTCTAAGCGTTTCAAGCCTTACAACATAGTCAATTGAGGGGTTGAGAGTAACGGTGTAAATCATTTTCTGACCTCCTTTACTACAGTATGTTCAGAGTATTTTTCATCATTCAGACAGTCCGTAATAATACAGCATTTATCAATTCCTGCAAAGGTTACGGGAAATACACGGTTAAACTTTGTATTATCCGAGAGAATAAAGCTCATATAGGTTTTTTCAATTGCCTTTTCCTTGATAAGCGCCTCTTCAATATCGGGAGTTGTGAAGCCTGCGTCGATGTCGATTCCGTTTGTTCCCATAAACGCTTTGGTAAAATTGAAATTCTGAATACTTCTTATTCCCTGAGCTCCGACAACAGCCTCGGTGACAGGCTTGATTTTGCCGCCTATCACATAAACCGTCATTCCCTTTTGCAAAAGCTTGCGGGCGTGGACAATTCCGTTTGTAACGAATGTTGCATTTTTATTGGTTATATAATCAACAAGTCTTGAGGTTGTCGTTCCGGCATCAATATAGACAAAGTCGCTGTCATTAATCAGCCCTGCGGCATATGCGGCGATAAGGTTTTTTTCATCGCTCATAACCTCTTCCCTGCTGCTCACATTCGTTTCAAGAACACCCTTCGTCTGCTTAATTGAGGTTGCTCCTCCGAAAACCTTTGTCAGCTTTCCCATCTCGTCAAGGGCGGCAAGGTCACGCCTTACGGTTGATTCAGAAGTGTCAAGAAGCTGTGTAAGCTCTGCAACGGTAACTGCGTTTTTTTCATTTAAAATCTGCAATATTGTACTATATCTTTCCTCTGTGAGCATTTTCGTTCACCTCTTGATTAGATTATAACACAAATTCCTTCAAAGTCAAGCATTTTCTTTCAATTTCTTTCAAATTATTTCAAAATATTTTATTTTTACATATTAATCATAATAGTTTTACTCCCAAAACTAGGATTTTTCATATAAATACATTCGATAATCTTCAAATTCAATCAAACTCGTTCACAGATTAATTCTACAGTCTATTATAATATTGTTTGCAAATTTTATCCTTTTATGTTGACTGTAACCAAATTATATATTAAACTATAAGCGTATAAATATAATGGAGGATAATCATTATGCTTAGGATTGAACATCTGACAAAAAAATACGGAGATAAAAAGGCTGTTGACGATTTATCCCTGCATATTCGTCCCGGTGAAATTTACGGCTTTATCGGTCATAACGGCGCAGGCAAAACCACCACAATCAAGTCCTGCTGCGGTATTCTGCAATATGACAGCGGTGAAATTTATATCGACGGAGTTTCCGTTAAGGACAGTCCGATTGAATGTAAGTCAAAGCTGTCTTACATTCCCGACAACCCAGACTTATACGAGTATATGAGCGGAATACAGTTTCTTAACTTTGTTGCCGATATTTTCAAAGTCGGAGCAGAGGAACGCAAGGCGAGAATCCGCAAATACGGTGACGCATTCGGTCTTACCTCTGACCTTGCTCAGCAAATCAACGCTTACTCGCACGGTATGAAGCAAAAGCTCGCCGTAATTTCTGCACTTATTCACGAGCCTAAGCTCATCATTATGGACGAGCCGTTTGTCGGTCTTGACCCTAAAGCCGCTCACAACCTTAAAGAAATTATGAGGGATTTCTGCAACAGAGGCGGCGCAATCTTTTTCTCAACCCATGTGCTTGAGGTTGCAGAAAAGCTCTGCGACAAAGTCGCAATCATTCAGGGCGGCAAGCTGATTAAATCCGGCACAATGGACGAAGTAAAGGGAGATACCTCTCTTGAAGATGTATTCCTTGAGCTTGTTGACAATTCGGAGGACAGCAATGACTAAGGCTTTATTTAAAAAACAAATGATGGAGATGTTTTCCTTCCTGTTTCAGGATAAAAAGAAAAACACCATTCGCAAAGGCACTGCATTAGCTCTGTGCATATTACTATACATAGTTTTATTCGGACTTGTTTCATACATCTTCGGATTGCTGGGATTTGCAATATGCGAGCCTCTTAAAAATCAGAACCTTGAATGGCTTTACTTTTCAATAACAGGACTGATTGCAGTTTTCTTCGGAGTATTCGGAAGTGTTTTCAACTCCTACTCAAGTCTTTATCAGGCAAAGGACAACGAAATGCTCCTTGCTATGCCGATTCCGCCTGGCAAGCTGATTTTCATCAGACTGCTCGGTGTTTACTTTATGGGACTGCTCTATGAGATGATTGTAATGGTTCCGATATTGGCTATCTATTACTTCACTGTTCCGCTGAGCTTTTCGGCTGTTGTTTTCCCGATTCTTACCGTTCTTGTTCTGTCGGTATTTATCCTTATCCTTTCAACTGCTATCGGCTGGATTGTTGCATTAATCAGTAGTAAAACAAAAAATAAGAGCTATGTTACCGTTATTATTTCACTTGTTTTCTTAGGACTTTACTTCTATTTGTATAATCAGGCTTCAAGCATAATTCAGAGCTTTCTGGCTTATCCTCAGGTTGTCGGAGATTTTGTTAAAAGCAATCTCTATCCCATATACGCTGTCGGTAAGGCTTCAGCAGGCGATATTCTTTCATTCCTGATTATTGCCGTATTTGTTTTTGCCCTGCTTGCACTTGTTTATTATGTGCTTTCAAAAAGCTTCACCAAAATTACAACTACTAAGAAGGGCGAGAAAAAGAAGCAGTACAAGGAAGAAGCCGTTATTAAAACAGGCAACGCAAATAACGCACTTTTCCGCAAGGAGCTTAAACGCTTTACAAGCAGTTCAAACTATATGCTCAACTGCGGTCTTGGCACTGTATTAATGATAGTAGCCGCTGTTACGCTTCTTTTCAATACAGGAAACATTAAAGCGTTATCGGCAGTCCTTAATCCGCTGGAAGGATTTTTCCCGATGATTGCCTGCGCCGCAATATGTATGATTTCTTCTATGAACGACATCACCGCTCCTTCGGTATCGCTTGAGGGCAAGAGCATCTGGCTTGTTCAGTCGATGCCTGTTACACCCTGGCAGGTATTGTGTGCAAAGCTTAAGCTTCACCTTGTTCTTACAATGATTCCTACCCTGCTTCTTACTGCCGTTGCGCTGTTCATTATTTCACCTGCTCCCATATTCACAGCATTGGTTCTCATTCTTGTATCTCTGTTTGTGATTTTCTCAGCCGAATTCGGTCTTGTAGTTAATCTGAAAAGTCCTAATCTGAATTGGACAAGTGAAATTGTTCCTATTAAGCAGAGTCTGGGCGTTATGCTTTCGCTGTTCAGCGGCTGGATTGTCATTATTTTGCTCGGAATAATTTATGCGTTTGTGTATAAATTTGTTTCTCCGCTTGTGTATATGATTCTCTCCGCTGTGCTTTTGCTCGCTTTGTCATTGTTCTTGGCTTTTTGGCTTAAAAACAAGGGTACAAAAATCTTTGCAAAGCTATAATATCTGATACTGATACAAAATAATCAAGCCTTGTGCAAAGCTCTGTTTATGCTTTGCACAAGGCTTTTATATCTTATAGGAAATTGCTCGAAAGCGGTCGGGCAAAGAAGGTTTGACAATATCAATCTTTCTGCTCGAATTGCGTGTCGAGGCACTCGACTTATCTGATTTTTTCTGTGTAATCAAGGGCAATCCAGCCTGCACCCGACTTCAGCTTGCCCCACTTATTTGCTCCCTTGCCGCTTTTTTCGGCGACAATCGTATATGCTCCTCCCTGTTCAATCGCACCGACAATATCATAGTCTGTTCCTGCACCGCTTCTGATGTTCACTCCGTCCGAGGGAGTAATTCTGACGATGTAGCTTTTAAATGCGCCCGAAGATGCAGAGCTGTTTGTTTTTGAGCTGTTTGTGCCTGAGCTTCCCGACTTATACGCTATACCGAAATAACTGCAAAGTCCCTTGCAAATAGCCTCGCCGATGCTTGCGGTATTTTTGATTATCCAGTCCGAGCCTGTCTTGGTGTCGTGAAATTCGCACTCAACATAAATTGTCAGTGCGTTCGGCACATTGATTTCATAAAGACCTGTCTGATAGGTTATGCTGTCGGCTGTGCCGGGAGAGATTCTGCCAAGCTCATTGAGTACAGCCTGACAAGCCTTTCTGCCGTTTGAATTAAGGCAGAAAATCCTTGTGCCGCCTGTTACCTTGCCGTTATAGGCATTTGTGTGAATAGGCATATGAATATCAGCCTTGAAATTATCGGATTCGTTGCAGCGATTCTGCATACTGTCGCCCGACTTGCCGACCTTGACTTCAAATCCGCACCGTTTGAGTGCAGAAGCCGTTGCCTTTGCGATTTTGTCGCACTGTGCCATCTCGTTTGTATTTCCTGTTGCGTAGCTGTTTCCTGACTGATTTGACGGACTCAGGTATATCCTTTTACTCATCCTTCTTTTCCCCCTTTTCAATATTCATTACTGCCGCCGCTCCTGCCGAAAAGGCAGAAATTGCCAATCCGACCAAAGCGTTTTTTACTACATTTCCGTCTGCAAAATCGATACCCCCGATATACAGCGAAAGGTTAGCAAGAATGTAACCGATTGCCGTCTGCAAAAAGGTGCGAAGCGCACGGATAAGGCAGTTTTTGGTAAAACAATATTTATTCTTTTTCATAAGTATCACCTTTCTTAATTTTCGCTCTGCTCTCGTTCGAGGTCAGAGATTCTGTGGTCTGCTGTTTTGAGCCTGTTTTCGAGCACAGCCTCGTGCTGCTCAATAAGATATACACGCTCAATCAGATTATTATGCTTGTCAACCTTCTTTTCGAGCTGTTCAATTCTGTAATTTGACAGCTTTGAGGTTGCGCAAACACCTGCAAGCGAGCCTAAAAGAGTTCCTGCAAATGAAAGCAATGCAAGAATTATCTGTTCACTCAAAATTTCACCTCCCAATTACAGGGATAAAAAAAGAAAAGTTGCATATTTCTATGCAACTTTCCGCAAATTTATTCAATTATTTATTTTTTGCATTCAGGAGAGGTTTAAGATACTGACCTGTGTAGGAGAGTTCATTTTTGGCTACCTGTTCGGGAGTTCCCTGAGCAATTATTTCTCCGCCCATATCTCCTCCCTCTGGACCGAGGTCGATTATATAGTCGGCTGTCTTAATCAAATCGAGGTTATGCTCAATCACCACAACAGTATTGCCGCCCTCAACAAGAAGCTGAAGCACATCGACAAGCCTGTGAACATCTGCAATATGAAGTCCCGTTGTCGGCTCGTCAAGAATGTATATCGTCTTGCCCGTACTGCGCTTTGAAAGCTCCGTTGCAAGCTTTACTCTCTGCGCCTCGCCGCCCGAAAGCGTTGTTGCAGGCTGACCGAGCTTGATATATCCAAGTCCTACCTCGTAAAGAGTTTTCAGCTTGCGGTAGATTTTCGGAATGTTTGAAAAGAACTCCATAGCCTCCTCAACGGACATTTCAAGGACATCGCTGATTGACTTGCCCTTGTACTTGACCTCAAGAGTTTCACGGTTGTAGCGTTTGCCCTTGCAGACCTCGCAGGGAACATATACATCTGAGAGGAAGTGCATTTCGATTTTAATTATGCCGTCACCCTGACAAGCCTCACATCTGCCTCCCTTGACATTAAAGGAGAAACGGCTCTGTGAAAAGCCGCGCATCTTTGCGTCCTGTGTGCTGGCAAACAGCGCTCTTATTTCTGTGAAAAGTCCCGTGTAGGTTGCAGGATTGGAGCGGGGCGTTCTTCCGATTGGGCTCTGGTCAATCGCAATAACCTTGTCGAGGTTTTCAAGTCCCTTAATCTCCCTGTGCTTACCCGGAGTTGTTTTTGCTCCGTTAAGC
>CALZCU010000059.1 GCA_945632055.1 uncultured Ruminococcus sp.
GATGACTATTTGAAAAGATATTTGGCATCGGAAAACAACAGCCAAAATCTTATACAAGCTACAAGTTGTTGAATACCCCGCAGGAAACATTTATTTTTTCGGGCGGCAATGCCTACGAAAACGAGCTGGTTAGAGCTGCAGTACACTCGTTTGCTCGCCGAGTTGCCACCGTGCAGCCTCGTCATATTCGCAGAAAATCAGACCAGTTTGAAGTAGTTACAAAATCGCCGTACAATTACCTGATGCAAAAAGAGCCGAATCCGTACACAACAGCTTATAAATTTTATTATCGTCTTGCGACAAATTACAAAATATATAATAACGCCTATGTCTATCCTGTTTTTGACGATATGGGTAAGCTTACGGCTCTTTATAATGTCAATGCTCAAAGCATACAGTTGCTCGAATATCAGGGTGAATTGTATGTAAAAATGAGCTATATTAACAGCAATGATTACATAGTTCCATATGAGTCGTTGATCCACATTGGCTCAATGTTTAACGACAACGAGATTTTTGGTGAGAGCAATCGTAGAGTATTAAATTCTGTGCTCGAAACGGCTGAATCTTTTAACAGGAGTATGAGCAAATCGGCTCAGCTTGTAGGTGCAATCAGAGGTATTTTAAGAATCACGGGTTCGCCGAAAGATGCTGATCTCGCAAATCAAAAAAAGAAATTTATCAGAGATAACTTATCCCTTGAAAACGACGGCAGCGGCGTTGTAGTTACCGACTCGAAGCTTGATTACACGCCTGCACAGGACAAGAGCACTCCAATCCCGTCGGCACAGCTTGAATATGTTAAAAACTCCATTTTTAACTACTACGGCTCATCAGAGGCAATCATCCAGAACAAGGAAACACCTGAGCAAGCAACAGCATTTTACGAGGGCGAAATTGTCCCATTTTATGAACAGCTCACGCAGGCTTTTACAAATGCGCTTTTTACACAGACAGAAAAAGCTCACGGCAACGAAATATCATTTTTAGGAAATGCTTTTAAATACATCCGAACAGGCGAAAAGACAACAGCTTTGAAATTTTTGGATGATATCGGAGCTTTAACTGTCGATCAAGCACTTATGGCTTATGATTTTGAACCCGTAGGCGGAGAACTTGGAAAGCGCCGCAGACAAACGCTCAACAAGGTGAATGTTGATGAGGTTGACTCCTACCAGGTCGGAAAGCCGAGCACAGAAAAGGAGGAAAAGGAAGATGATTAAAGACGGCAGAAATTACCGTGTTTTCAGCGGCAATATCGAAAATATAAAGTCAGACAACGAAGAACCGTCATACACAGTTGAGGGACGCGCAATTGTTTTTGACACGCCGACCGTTTTGTGGGAATATGACGGGATCGAATATAAAGAAATCATATCCCGTAAAGCTCTTGAAGGGTGCGACCTGTCAGATGTAATTTTTAACTATAATCACAGCGGCAAGGTGCTTGCAAGGCTCAGAAATAAAACCCTTACGCTTGAAGAGCGCACAGACGGATTATATATCAGAGCCTTCCTCGGAGGAACAGAAGAAGGCAAGCGAATGCACGAAGAAATCAGCGGCGGTTATATTGACCGTATGAGTTTTAGCTTTGGTGATTACGAAAGCGAGTACGATAAGAATACTCATACTCGGACGATTACAAAAATTAAAAAACTCTATGATGTTTCGGCGGTGGATATCCCGGCATACGAAGCAACGGAGATAGCGGCGCGCAGCTCTTTTTCGGTGGAGCACGATAAGGAGATTAAGGCAATGGAGCTTGCCGAGCGCAGACGCAGAATTTCAATAGGGTTAAGTTTATAAAACAAGAAAGGATTTTTACTATGTTCAAAAAGCGCAGACTTGAAATTGAAAAAAGGAGAAAGGAACTCCGTGAGATGCTTAAGGCTCCTGATGCAGACCTTGACGCAATTGAAAAGGAGTCAGGAGAGTTATCAACAGAGCTTGAAACAATCGAGCGCAAGGAAAGAGCTCTCGAAGCTTTAAGAGAGAAACCTGAGGAAAACGGCGGAAATCCCGTACCGCCTGCACCGCAGGAGAGAAAATTTGAACGAAAGACGGTTCTCGGAACAAAAGAGTATCGATCTGCATTCGCCAAAACTCTTATGGGACTTCCGCTTGACGAAACAGAGCAGAGAGCGCTCGGTGTTGCACTCACAACGACTGACTCTGAATTTGTTGCGGCAGCCGAATCAGTTGACGGAATTAACAACGGCGGCCTGTTTATTCCACAGGATTTAAACCTTGCACTTATGCAGGAAATTTCACAGATCAGTCCTATTTTCAATGACATTGACAAGCTTTCTGTTTCCGGAGTTTTATCCCTACCGTATCTCAAAGCCGCAACCGAGGCTCAGATCCATGAAAAGGGAAAAGAGGCCGAATCTAACACCGATGCACAGGCTGAATGGGCTGACCTTAAACTCAGTACGCTTGAAATCTCTGTAACAATCCGTGTATCTTGGAAACTTGAGAAGATGAGCGTTGACGGCTTTATGTCTTACCTCCAGAGTCAGATTATCGAACAGGTGAGAGACGAAAAGGTCACAAATGTCATTTATGGCAAAGGAGACGGCGAGCTCGTCGGAATTATGACGGCCGCAATCAAGGGAGAGTACACAGGTTCTTTCCTCGACGCTGCTCCGCTCGCTCTTGCAAAGCTGCCCCAAAAGCGCAAAATCGGTGCCAAATTCTATGTATCAAACTCAATCGTTGAAGAGATCAGCTTTACCAAGGACAAAAACGGTAACTATATTTACACGCCCATCAACTCGGCAGGTATTAAATCGCTTGCAACTTATCAGGTTGAGGTTGATCCGTATCTTAACGATGGTGATTTTATCCTTGGTAATCTTAAGAGACATTATAAGCTTAATACAGTTGAGGCTTGTTCTTTATCCGTCGATCGCAGCGGCAAGAAGAGAGCCAACGACTACACAGCTTATGAGATTGTCGGCGGTAATTTACAGCCTAATACGGTTGTTGGTTACACCAAGAAAGCCTCAGAATAATGGTTAGCGGAGCTTATTTAATTACGATGCGGAACGCTTTGCATCGTTCGACGACAAGCTTTGACAACGAAATAAAAAGGCTGATTGAAGCCGCTAGATGTGACCTAGTCTTGCATGGAATCTTATCCGAGAAGGCGAATGATGAAAATGATCCTCTTATTACACAGGCGGTATCGCTGTATTTAAAAGCGGAATTTCCGGTAGACCGTGAATTTGCTGATGATTACAGTAACTCGTATAACTCTTTGAGAATGGCTCTGTCTTTGTCAGCAGAATACACGGAGGTGAAGTAATGATCGATAAAGTAATTTTGAAATCAGATTATTCCGACGGACGAATCGTCCGTCGTGAGATTATATGTGATGTAGAAAGCATTGGTCACAAAGAGTTTTTTGCCGCCTCACAGCAGGGTTTAAAACCGGAATACAAATTGACCGTATGGGCTGACGAGTACGAGGGTGAATTAACTGTAATTTATAAAGGCGCAACCTATAAAATTTACAGGACATTTCGCCGCAACGCTGACAGAATGGAGCTTTATATTACACTTAAAGCAGGCGTAAAGTGATGTCAGATTTTACAAACTTTACAGATGATTTGCTTGAAATGCTTGAAAACTACACAGGAAATGTTGCTGACGGAGTTAAAAAACTCGCTGATAAAACAATGAAAGAGTTTGTTGAGGCTACAAAACAGGACGCACCGGAACTAACAGGCGAGTATAAAGAAGCTATTACATCAAAGACACTCACAGAAACGAGATTTACAAAGAATAAGGTTTGGTATGTAAAACCGCCGCATCACTCGTTAGCTCATCTTTTAGAGGACGGCCATATTAAGCAGAATGGTGGCAGAGTAAAGGCAAAACCACATATACGCAAAAACGCCGAGAATGCAATCAAAAAATTCGAAGAAGGAACGGAGGAAATAATAAAAAATGCAGGCAAATGACCTTGTAGAAAAAATGTTAATACCTCTTGGTTTCCCGATAACGGAGAATCAGTTTATACCGTATGCGGATAAGCCGGTACCCTCACCGCCTTATATTGTTTATGTAATTGCTTCTGAGAGCACAGATGGCTCTGATTTTAACCCGTCAGGATTAATTAACATTGACATAAACATTGAATTTTACAGTGAAAAGCGTGACCGTATCAGTGAAAAACAAATTGAAAGAGTCCTTTCGAAAAATCACATAGATTTTGAAAAGTCATATGTATACATACAGTCGGAAGAGCTCCACAAGACCACTTATTATATAACACTCATAAACAAGGAGATGTAAATATGGAAACAACAGAAAAAGAAAAAATCGTCCTCGGCAGCGGAATTGACTACTGTATGGAATTTACAGGAGAAATCCCCGCCGATGATGTAATCGAAACAGAAGAAAACCGCCTCGGTGCAATCAAAGGCGGTGCAACACTTAATTATAAGCCCTCGACTTACACTGAAAAGGACGATACAGGTAAAATCTCAAAGACGGTTACAACCGAGGAAGAGGTAACCTATAAGCTCGGACTTATAACATTTAATGCAAATGTGCTTGACAAGCTCACCGCAACCGGCACAGTCACCGAGGAAACTGTTGGCAATAAAAAACGCAGGACCATTAAAATCGGCGGAGTTGAAAACGATAACGGCAAGAAGTGGCTTCACAGATTTGTCCATAAAGACGATGTTGACGGCGATATCAGAGTAACCATTGTCGGTACTAATAAGAGCGGATTTTCGCTTGCTTTCGCAAAAGATAAAGGCACTACTGTTGAGCCCGAAATCACAGCCGAGCCACTTGACGAAAAAGGTCACCTCATCATCTACACCGAGGATGTTATTGCCTCAACAGAAGCAGTGAAAACATCAGAAGAATAAGCAGGTTAATTATGTATAATTACTCTCACTCTCCTAAAAAAGCCCTTGCTGTCGATTTTGTCGGCGGCAGGGGATACTTCTTAACGGTCCCTACCAAATCAACATATGACAATATTTTGACTGTTGAACAGTACATCAATAACCCCGATTTTGGCGAAGAAATGATTAAAATTACCGCCGAAATAATGAGTTTTAACACCGAAAATGAGCATTTTACCCCCGAAAAAGTCAAAAAAATGTTTATTTTCGACGGTAAAAAAATAGATTTTGATGCAATGTCAAGTATTTTTTGCGCTTATAAAGAGTTTATATCAGAGGTCACAGCGGAATACACCTTGCCTTATTATCCGTACGGAGAGGACGAAAAAATATATTATACCGTAAATACTCAGTGCGAAAAGCTTGTCGCTGATTATACGGGAATGAATTTTAGGGAAATAGAAGAACTGCCGCTTGACACATATTTATATCTTTTGCGAGACGCTTATATTTATAAACTTTCGTCAAGCAAAGAGGGATTGGAGTACCTCGAAAACGCTTATATTTTAACGCTGACAAAGCCCGACAGAAAGGCTCTGAGAGCCAAATTCGTGCGTAATGCGTAAGGAGTAATCTTATATGGCTAAAGTTATAAAAGGCATAACAGTCGAAATAGGGGGCAATGCGTCGCCTTTAAATAAGGCTCTGAATGATATAAATAAAACATCCAAGAGCCTGCAAAGCGAACTCCGCACTATTGATAAACTTCTTAAGCTCGATCCGACAAATATAGAATTGCTAAAGCAGAAGCAGGATGTTTTATCGGAGTCAATCGCAACCACAGAAGAAAAGCTCCGCCGTCTGAAATCTGCCGAGGATAAAGTTGCACAGGCGTTTGAGAACGGAAAAATCGATGCGGAGCAGTACCGTGCTTTTCAACGAAATATTGCCAGCACAGAGCAAAAACTTCGTGATTTGAAAAGCGAACTTGACGAAACGGGCAAAGCTTTTACAAATCTCGGAACAGATGCGGAAAAATCTGAAAAGAAACTTGACGATTATAAAAAAGAGATTGACGATGTAAAATCTGCCATATCAGAATTAAAAGATAAGGCAAAAGACACATCTCTTGAATTTGGCGCAGGAATTGCAGCGACAGGCGGAGCGGCTTCTGCGGCAATGATGTCTTTCAATTCAGTTGACTCTGCACTAAATCATATACAGGCATCCACAAATTTATCAAAAGGACAGATGGACGGCTTTAGAGGTGTGCTCGAAGAAATTTATAACGGTAATTACGGAGATGATTTGAGCGATATAGCCTCAAAGATTGCTAATATCATCCAGTACACCAACGAAACCGATCCCGAAAAAATCAAAGATTATGCTATAAAGTTATATGGCTTGCAAGATACCTTCGACTTAGATTTTAACGAAACCCTCCGAGGTACGCAAGGACTCATTAAGAACATGGGCTTAACAGCAAATCAGGCATTTGACTATATAGCGAGCGGTGCACAGAAC
>CALZCU010000060.1 GCA_945632055.1 uncultured Ruminococcus sp.
CTTATTCATATTTTAAGCGTCGGTGTACTATACATATTATGTCAGTCTCGAGTAAACGCTGAATAATATCAATGAGAACTGCTTGCACACTTCCCGTTAGATTGTCCAAAATGGCACAAATGATTTTAAACAATCTGACGAAAAATCTGACAGTGCTCTATACACAATCAATCTTTTAGTTGCTTACTTAAGCTTTTCACGGCAGGAAGTGCAGATATACTTACCTTCAAATTCGCTTAAATCGTCAACCGAGTTGCAGAACACACATTTGCTTTCTGCCTTTTTAATTGTGATGGCACCGTCGTTTGCCTCAATGTGAAGAACATCACCGGGGTTAATGTTAAGGTGCTTTCTTATATCCTTTGAAATTACAATCCTGCCTGCTTTATCAATTTCTCTAAAATTTGTATATATCATCATTTCCATATCCTCTCACAACAACTTTGTATACATTTTACCATTTATTTCCCTATCTGTCAATAAATCCCGCCAATTCTTTATATCCATTAAATGTAGAAAAAAATCGATAATTATTAGTAGTTTTTGCCAAATAAGGAGTTTATATGCTAAATTTTATCTGGAGCGGAATTATAGTAATTAGCGTTTTATGCTCAGTTTTCCTTGGAAATACGGAAAACCTGTCGAAATCTCTTATTGAAAGCGGAAGCTCGTCTATTGAATTAATTTTGACAATGGCGGGGATTCTTTGCCTTTGGTCGGGCATTATGAAGATTGCTGTCGAAAGCGGTCTTACTGCCGTTTTTGCAAAAATATTCTCTCCCCTGCTCCGTCCTCTGTTTCCTAAGCTCGACAAAAACAGCGACGCATTTAAAAGCATCACAATGAATATCAGCGCAAATCTTCTCGGCTTGGGAAATGCCGCCACGCCGTTCGGTCTTAAGGCGATGGAACAGCTACACACACTGAACAACAAAAGCAGTACCGCAAGCAATGAGATGGTCGTTTTTGTTGTTATGAACACCGCTTCTCTCCAGCTTCTGCCGACAACGCTTGCGGCGCTTCGTCAAGCTTACGGAAGTCAGGCTCCGTTTGAAATTATTGTGCCTGTCTGGATTTCGTCTGCGTGTGCATTGGCGGTTGCGCTTATTCTTGCCTGTTCGCTTAACTGTTCAAAACCTTACCGCAACACTCTGATTAATCAAAAAAAAGCGAGCTGAATGTTATGGAATTTATTATGCCCCTGTTCGCCTGCATTATTGTGGCTTTCGGCTTAATTAAAAGAGTTCCCGTATTCGATGTGTTTTTAAAGGGTGCAAAGGAGGGCATACAACTTTTGTACTCCATTGCTCCGACTATTATGGGGCTCGTTTTTGCAGTTGATTTACTGCGTTCAAGCGGTGCAATTGATATGCTTTGCAGTTTTATTGCCCCTGCCGCCGAATTTCTGGGATTTCCAAAGGAGATTGTGCCGATGGTTCTGCTCCGACCTGTTTCAGGAAGCGGCTCAACAGCACTTCTGACCTCTCTCTACAGCGACTGCGGACCCGACAGCTTTGCAGGCAGAGTTGCCTCTGTGCTTGCAGGCTCAAGCGAAACAACCTTTTATGCAATTGCAATGTATTTCGGCTGTATACGGGTAAAAAAAATTCGTCACACGCTTTTAGCGGCGGTAATTGCCGACCTGACTGCGGCGGTAATGAGCGTTCTGACTGTCAGACTGTTTTTCGGGTATTAAATTATTTCGTAAATAACTGCACACAGAAAAATAAAATTTACAATAATTTGTAATTGACATATGTTTTATACGCACGGTAAAAACTTTTCAACACTTCACCAACATCAATTTTATTGTGGAAAACCCCAAATTATCTGTTTTTTTAATTAACTCTGTAAAATTCTTGTAAATTCAGGGGTTGCAGTAATGAGTTGTTAACACTTTCAACATAGTTTTCAACATTTTTGTTGAAAGAAAAGAAATATACCATTTGTATATTTTGAAAACGGAAATTTAATCTCTGAACTGTAAATTCAGAAATAACCTCGTTTTCAGAGAGCAAAAGCTGTTTATTATTTATTTAAAAATATGGGGTGGCTTATGAAAAAATCAATGATGAAACTTGAAATCGGAGGAATTTTTTTCATTTTCATTCTCTCCGTATTTATGCAGAATCTGCACTCACTTTGCAATCGGGAGCTAATCGGCGTACTGTTCGGGGCGGTAAACGACAGCATATGGGAAACTGCAAAAACACTCCTGCTTCCCTATGCTCTTTGGAGTATGATTGAACTGCTTTGTCTGCGCCCACCGTTCAGAAAATTTGTAACGGCAAAGGTCATTTCACTTTACTATCTGGGAATTTCATACATTCTGCTCTGCATTGTATTATCATTCTTCGGCAGTAACGGTGATTTTATGCCTGAGTTTGTATCGGCAGTTTTTTGCGTATGTACCGCACTTTTTCTGTCTTATAAGTTGTTATTTTCAAAATTATCGCTTGAACAGCTTTTTTTACCGTCATTTTTTATGTTTCTGCTTTTTGCCGCACTGTATTTCAGCCTTACTCCGTTTCCTCCCAATGTATATATTTTCGAGGACAGATCAACAGGACTTTACGGAATTATTCCCGAACACATCGACGCAGGCGCAATTGCACTTGACGCAATATATTTCCTTTAGATTTTTTTCGCCAACTTCGTTTAGATTTTTTCGCTAAAGTATATATTATTTCCGAAATTTATGGTATAATAAACATTATAAAGTGTGTTCTTACAAAAAGATTCATTTGTGTTTATTATACCAGTTTATATTGCCCGCTCAGTTTGCAGCTTTGCGGCAACGAGCGATGGCTGATTATACCATATTCGCTTTGCTTCTATGGTATAATAATTAAGATTGAATTTTCCGACTGTAAATACTGTAAATCGAGGTAAAATATGACTGAAAAAAATATTGAAGCTAAATCCGATATTATTTCCGGCAGAAACCCTGTCAGCGAGGCAGTCCGGAGCAACAGAGCAATTGACAAAATTCTTGTTGCAAAGGGCGAAAAAAGTGGCGCAGTTGTCGGAATACTTGCAAAGGCGAAGCAAAAACAGATTCCGATAAAGGAAGTTGACCGCACAAAGCTCGACTTCATAACAGGCAATACAAATCATCAGGGCATTGTCGCTTTTGCCGCCGTCAAGGAATACTCCACAGTTGAAGATATTTTTGAATATGCAGAAAGCCTTGGCGAAGCTCCGTTCATAATGGTGCTTGACGAGGTTGAGGATCCGCACAATCTCGGTGCAATCATAAGAACAGCCGAGTGCGCAGGAGTCCACGGAGTGATTATTCCCAAGCGCAGGAGCGCAAGCCTGAGCTACACCGTAGGCAAGGCTTCGGCAGGCGCAGTTGAATATATGCGTGTGGCAAGGGTTACAAATATTGCGAGCCTGATTGACGAGCTTAAGGAACGCAATGTGTGGGTTTACGGTGCAGATATGGACGGCACAGACTATACAGAATGTGATTTTTCGGGAGCGTGTGCAATTGTCATAGGCAACGAGGGCAAGGGAATTTCCCGACTTATCAGAGAAAAATGCGATGTAATCGTATCGCTTCCGATGAAGGGTAGGATTAATTCATTAAACGCTTCTGTTGCCGCAGGAATATTAATGTACAGCGCAATGAAAAACAGATAACGGCTTATTGCCGATTTACACACGAAGGGAGTGTTTGGCTTGTCAGATACAGACAGACAGCAGGATTTGCTCAGAGAGCTTGAAATTGAGAGTATTCTTGAGGAAACCCACTATCTTGCAGATCAGGAAAAAATGGAGCAGACGGCGCAGAAATACCGTGCAAAGCCGAAAATGGACGAAATTTTCAGCAACGCAAACAAAAAGCCGAGACTTAAAAATGAAAATCCGCTTGATGATACAGCCGATATAAAGAACACCATCGTTGGTGAGAAAACTGCGGCTACGATGCAGGCTTCGCTGATTATGGACGGAAGCAGTGAGGAGGTTAAAACTCCTCAGGAGGCTATAGCTGAGGCAGAGAAAAAAGCGGCTGAAAAAGCCGAGCAGGAACGGCTTAAGGCTGAGCAGGAGGCAAAGGAAGCCGCTGCAAAGGCTGAGGCAGAGGAAAACAAAATCGTCACCCTGACCCCCGAATATGACGAAGAAACAAGATTTTCGGGAGAGGTAATCGGCGAGGTCGACCAGTTCATGGACGACGGAGCAAAAATTGAAAGCATACATACAATCGACATTGAGCTTGAGGACAAGCCCATTGACTCAGACGATCAGAAGAAAAACGCTGAGCAAAGCAAGTTTGAACAGCTCTTCGGTGTTAAGAACGAAAGCGGAAATCCTCCGAAAAAGGTTGTTGCAAAGGTACCTGTTTACCGTCCCGACGAGCCGAGGAACATTCTCAATGTAAAGGCAGGCCGCTTTTCCGAGGTTGTCGAGCAGGAATACGAGGAATATATCCGTTCAAAGAATCCGTCCGTAATCGCCCATGTTATCCGTCCCGAGCCGAAACCCGAGCTTGAGGAAGAGGAGGAGCAGACAGGCGACACTCGTTCTGCAAAGGAAAAAATCCTGACGGCTGTTGTCGGCTTCTTTTCAAAGGACGAGTCGGACGACAACGACACTCCAAAGGAAAAAACAAAGCCTGTTGAGGACTACATAGGCGAGGATGACGAGAAAAGTATCCTCTTTGAGCTGAATCTCAACATTAAAAAGCTCTTTGTGCGCAGTCTTATTTCGGGTGTGATAGCCGCACTGTCAATAATTCTGACTGTTGTGACAAGGCTTTTCCCGAGTGCAATCTGCTCCGCAATCGCCTTTGCGCCTGCGGCTTACGCAATACTCAACTTCCTGCTTATGGGATTTTCACTGTTCGTCAACCGTGTTGCAATGCTCAGCGGACTTTCTCCCCTCATTAACTTCAAGGGAAATTCCGACACGGCAGTCGCCGTTGCAGGCGTTGCAGGAATGTTGCAGACGGTTGTTTCATTCTTCTGTATCGGAGATATGAACGCATTTAACATCAACTACTACTGCGTAATTGTTCTGCTTGCTTTCTTTGCAAACAACTTCGGCAAGCTTCTTATGGTGCTGAGAGTCAAGGACAATTTCAGGTTTGTTTCATCAAAGGGACAGAAGTATGCCGCAAAAATCTACAACAACGAGTCCGTTGCTAATCAGATGCTGAGCGGTACGGCTTCCGACAAAACCATCATCGCCTATCAGCACAAAACCAAATTTCCCTCGAACTTTCTGAAAATCTCCTATGCGCCCGACCCGAGCGAGGACCTTGCGTCAAAGCTTGCGCCAATAACAACGATTACGGCAATAATTATTACTCTGCTTTACGGAATATTCAAGGCTTCATTCTCTGACGCAATCAACACTCTTGCACTGATGACAGCCGTTGCAGTGCCCGTATCAACGCTTCTTGCGGTTAATCTGCCAATCAGGAAGCTCTGTAAAAAGCTCCTTGCCTTTGGCGGAATGCTGGCAGGCTATCCGTCTGTAAAGCAATTCTGCGACAGCACAGCTATTATGATTGATGCAAACGAGCTTTTCCCTGCCGACTCAATTGAGCTTGAGGGAATAAAGACCTACGAGGACTACAATGTTGACGAGTCGCTTCTGTGCGGAATTGCAATTCTCAAGGAAGCGCAGAATCCGATTGCAAATGCGTTTGATTCGGTTGTAGCCGAAACTCACGAAACTCTGCCCGAGGTTGAAAGCGTGCTTTATGAGGACGAAATGGGACTTGTCGGCTGGATTAACAGTGAAAGAATCCTTGTAGGCTCACGCAAGCTTATGGAGAAATACAGCGTGGAAACTCCCCGAATTGAATATGAGGAAAAGTACACGACAAAGGGCAGACAGGTTACATACCTTTCCCGTGCAGGCAGGCTTGTGGCAATGATTGTAACGAGATACCACGCAGATCCCGAGCTTAAATCGGAGCTTCAGCGTGCCGAAACTAACGGAATCAGCTTCCTGATAAGGACAACCGATTTCAACATAACAAACGACCTCATCGCAGAACTGTATAACCTGTTTTACCGCAGTATCAAAGTACTTCCGACAGGGCTGGGAAATGTTCTTAAGGAAGCCGAGGGCACTGTCGAGGACACCTCAAGGTCATATCTGATTACGGGCGGCAAAACTGCGTCGCTTGCAAGAGCGGTATCGGGAAGCGTAAAAATCAAGCACAATATTTCCCTTGCCGTTGTAATTCAGCTTATTGCTGTAATTCTCGGTATTCTGCTTGCTTCAACTCTTGCACTGTATGCAGGAGTAGGCGTAATGGGCTCTCTTGAGGTTTTGATTTATGCACTGTTCTGGGGTGTTGCGGCAATCGCCGCCCCGGCAATCCAAAAACCC
>CALZCU010000061.1 GCA_945632055.1 uncultured Ruminococcus sp.
TGTTATCGGTTCTGCTGTTGCGGCAGGCGTACTCCTTAATGTAGTAAAGCTGTAAAATAATTTTTGATAGATCTTTTAATTCAACTGAAAGAAGGCTGAGCGGTCTTCTTTCAGTTGTTTTTTTGACTAAAATTTATATTTTGATACAATAATTCTAAATTAGAATTATTGTAGTTTTTTTATATAATATAATATTAATATTAATGTGTATGATTGCGTCTAAAATAAAGGGGTAAGGATAATGGCGAAAAATTTAACCATTCAAAAAATTATCAGTGTTCTTTTGCACAGAATGAAGTTTATAATTCTTGCAACATTGTTGACCGGCTGTCTGTTCTTGTGCTACTCAAAGTTTTTAATAACTCCTATGTACAGCACTTCTTCGATGATTTATGTTCAGAACTTTACGGAAAAGGGCGGCTCAAACGATCAGTATAAGAAAATATATGCCGGAGATATCACTGGTTCATCAAGCTTAGCAGGAATCTGCGTAACTCTTTTTAAGAATCTTGATGAAATGACTTCGCTTTATGACGGCTGCAAAGTTGATTTGTCGCTGAACAAGGATACATATTTTATTACCGTTACTGTTTCAGGCGACGATCCTCAGAAGTGTGCAAATGTAGCTAATCAGCTTGCAGATAAAGCGCAGGAGGTATATAAAAAGTATTTTGCGTACGGTCAGTTAGGTGAAATTCGCAAGGCAAAGGTTCCGACAGCGCCGTACTCCCCGAACAATTTAAAAAACACTCTCCTCGGTCTGCTTGTCGGTCTTGCAGCTTCCTGCCTTTTGGCAGTGCTCCTTGAGCTGATTGACACAACAATAAAGGCTGACGACGATATTCAGGAAATATATGGCATACCTGTGTTTGCCGAAATACCGGATTTTGAAAGCCAAAGCAGGTGATTAATATGAAAATTAAGCTTTTTAATCGAAAAAAGAATAAAAAAGGCGTTGTTGACGGACCTGCTTTTGCCTTGTCTGACAAAAGCAAATTCGCGATTGTGGAATCCTATAAGTCAGCAAGAACAAACATAATGTTTTCACTTTCAGCCTCTGATAAAAAGGTATTTGCCGTAACAAGCTATTCAAAGGGTGAGGGAAAGAGTACCGTTTCAGCGAATCTTGCAATTTCTTTCTCTAAAATGGAGAAAAAGGTGCTTTTGATTGACTGCGACTTAAGACGGCCGAATGTTCATAATATATTTAAGCTTGATAACTCAGCAGGACTTTCAAATGTTATCGGTAAAATGGTAGGCTTTGAGGACGCTGTTAATCGTGATGTTCTGAATAATCTCGACATTATTTCTGCAGGAACAATACCGCCAAACCCCTCAGAGCTTATGTGCTCTTCAACCTTTGTCGACTTAATTGATGAGCTTTCACAGGAGTATGACTACATAATCATCGACACGCCTCCTATAGGTGTTGTTGCAGACGCACTGCTTCTTAAGGACTTGATTGCAGGCTTCGTAGTGGTTGTAAGAGAACGCTCAACAACACACGGTGATGTGCAGAAGCTTCTTGACAGCGTAAAGCTTGCCGATTCAAAGGTGCTTGGTATGATTACCGTAGGCTGTTCAATGAGTAAGAAGCGAAGCAAGAAAGGCTATTATTACTATCAATATTATTAATTCTAAGCAAAATATAACAGACTTACGAACTTTGAACAAAAACAGTCTTGTAAGTCTGTTCTTTTTTGGTTATATGAAAATGCAGGAAATGCAAAAAAGACTTGCATTTTATCCCCTTATGAATTAAAATATATTATGGTTTTAAAAGTATTTTTGCAATTATTGATTAAGGAGTTAGCAAAATGGATTATTTGAACTGTGGAAGAGAAGAACTTGAAAAGGAATATGATGCCCTTGTAAAGAAATATGAGAATGTAAAGGGAATGGGACTCAAGCTAAATATGGCAAGAGGAAAGCCGGGTAAGGAGCAGCTTGATTTGTCGCTTGAAATGCTTGATGTTCTCAACAGCAAGTCTGATTTCGTTGGTGCAGACGGAATGGATTGCCGTAACTACGGTATTCTTGAGGGCATTGAAGAATGCAGACAGCTTTTTGGAGAAATTCTCGGTGTTCCGTCCGAAACAGTTATGGTTGGCGGAAGCTCAAGCCTTAATATGATGTTCGATACAATTAGCTGTATGATGACCAAGCCTGTTGTTGACGGCTGCAAGCCCTGGTATGAAGTAAAGGACAGAAAATTCCTTTGTCCCGTACCCGGATATGATCGTCACTTTGGAATAACAGAATACTACGGATTTGAGATGATTCCCGTTCCCATGACTGAGAACGGACCTGATATGGATATAGTTGAAAAGTTCGTTGAAAATGACGCTTCAATAAAGGGCATCTGGTGCGTTCCCAAGTATTCAAATCCGCAGGGAATTACCTACAGCGATGAAACCGTAAGAAGATTTGCTGCGTTAAAGCCTGCGGCTAAGGATTTCAGAATTATGTGGGATAATGCCTACTGTATTCACGATATCAGCGATACACCCGATGAGCTTCTCAACATTTACGATGAGTGCAAAAAGAACGGTACGGAGGATATGCCTATTCTTTTCTGCTCAACCTCAAAAATCACCTTCCCGGGTGCAGGAGTAGCCGCTATGGCTGCGTCCGACAATAATATGAGGGTGTTCAAGGAGAGATATAACTATCAGGTAATCAGCTATGACAAGCTCAATATGCTCCGCCATATAAAATACTTCAAGGATTTTGACGGAGTTATGGAGCATATGCAGAAGCATAAGGCAGTTCTGAAGCCGAAGTTTGATATTGTGCTCAATGCTCTTGACAGTCAGCTTAAAACAGTCGGTATCGGCGAATGGACAAATCCAAACGGTGGATATTTTGTAAGCATTGATGTGCTGTCTGGTACGGCAAAAAGAGTCGTTCAGCTTTGCAAGGAGGCAGGTGTGGTACTGACAGGAGCAGGTGCAACCTATCCCTACGGCAATGACCCCGATGATAAGAACATCAGAATTGCTCCCACATTCCCTCCGAATGACGAGCTTGAAACAGCAATGGATGTATTCTGCATCTGCACAAGGCTTGCCGCCTGCGAAAAGCTGTTATCAAAATAATTTTGTTATACAAATTCACTTAAATTAATCTGATAAAATATTAAATCTGCCAAATAAAAATATTTTTTTATTAAATATTTCTGTATCCATTGACATTTTTGGAAAAAAATTTTATAATAACTCTGTTATGTCTGTATTTATGCTTATAACAGAGTTATTTTTTCATTCTATAGGAAAATGCTCGAAAACGGTCGAGCAGAGAAGATTGTGCAATATCAACCTATCTGCTTGAATTGCGTGTCGAGGCACTCGACTTTTTTGCATATATTTTCAGACAATTTTATTACGGAGGTTTCAAAGGCATGAAAAGAGTTCCAAAGCCTATGTTCTTCATTGTTGCTTTGCTGATACTTGCCTTTTCGTTTACTGCGATTTTCGGAGTATCCTATTTTACGGGTGACAACAAAAACACAGTATTAAAAGGCATCGGCGATGTGAGATGGGGAATTGACATCAGGGGCGGTGTTGAGGCAACATTTAAGCCTGCCGATGATTATGACGCAACTGATGAGCAGTTAAATTCTGCAAAATCAATCATTGAGCTTCGTATGGTTTCACAGGGCATCACAGACTACGAGCTGTATGCTGACACAAACAGCGACAGAATTATTGTTCGTTTCCCCTGGAAGTCAGACGAAAAAGAGCATAATGCAGTAGAAGCAATCAACGAGATTTCTTCAACAGCAAAGCTCACATTCAGACCCGGCAAAGAGTATACAAACACTGAAATTGACTCCAACGGAGAGCCTGTTTATAAAACTCCATCGGGCGATACTGCAAATGAGCTTATGGACGGCTCAATGGTAAAGTCTGCTCAGGCAAGCGTTTATCAGGACAACAGCGGCGCTTCAAAATATGTAGTGAGCCTTGAGTTTACCGATGAAGGTGCAACAAAATTCGGAGAAATTACATCTCAGTATGTCAACCAGACAATTTCAATCTGGATGGATGATATTATGCTTTCTGCGCCCACAGTTAATTCCGCCATTACAGACGGCAAGGCTCAGATTGAGGGTAACTTCACAGTAGAAACAGCAAAGGCTCTTGCAGATAAAATCAACGCAGGTGCGCTTCCTTTCCAGCTTGAAACTGTAAGCAACGGCAGTGTAAGTCCTACTCTTGGTGAAAACTCACTTATGGCTATGGCTTATGCAGGTGTTATTGCATTCATTGTAATTTCACTGATTATGCTGATATTCTACCGTTTGCCCGGCTTTATCGCAGTAATTTCACTGCTTGGACAGATGGGTCTTTCAATAGCAGCCGTATCCGGCTTCTTCACAACAATTCCTTCCTTTACAATGACGCTTCCCGGTATTGCGGGTCTGATACTGTCAATCGGTATCGGTGTTGACTGTAATGTTATTACAGCCGAGCGTATCAAGGAGGAGCTTAAGGCAGGCAGAACACTTGACGGTGCGCTTGACAGAGGTACAAAGAATTCACTTTCAGCTATCATCGACGGTAATATGACCGTTATCATCGTATCTGTAATTCTTATGCTTGTATTCGGTCCTTCAAATATTCTTTCGATTATTTTCGGCGAATCTACAACAGGTACAATTTACTCATTCGGCTACACACTTCTTGTCGGCGTAATTGCAAACTTTATTATGGGTGTGTTCCTTTCAAGAGTAATGCTCAGAAGTGTAGCGGGCTTCAAATTCCTGCGCAAAAAATGGTTATTTGGAGGTGCTAAGAATGACTAATAATGTTCAGACAAAGGCAGATTCACAGATGACCGTTGAGCAGATTTGCGATAAATACAACGGAGGCAGAAAGCTTATTGATTTTGTCGGCAAAAAGAAGATTTACTTTGGTATTTCAGCCGCAATTATCCTCTTAGGTATCATCTGCAACTTCATTTTCGGCACAACGCTTGATATTCAGTTCTCGGGCGGTGCAACTCTTACCTTCAGCTACAGCGGCGAAATAGACCAGAACGAGCTTTATAACTACATTCAGGACAAGACTACTGACAAAATTTCAACATCATTCTCGTCTGATATTATGGGTGATTCGGGAAATAATGTTACTGTTCAGTTCTCAGGCAATAAGGCTGTTGCAACTGAAATCCAGCAGAATCTCGAACAGGATCTTCAGAAGAAGTATCCCGACAACAGCTTCGTATGTCTTGCTTCAAACTCTGTTGATGCTTCAATGGGCTTCAACTTCCTGCTCAAGTGTCTTGCAGCAGTAGCAATTGCATCAATACTTATGGTGCTTTATGTTACATTCCGATTCAAGAAGATCGGCGGTCTTTCGGCAGGTGTAATGGCTCTCGTTGCACTTTTCCACGATGTGGCTATGATTTACTTCCTTTATGTTATCTTCAGAATGCCGATTGACTCAAACTTCATTGCAGTAGTACTTATGATTCTCGGTTACTCACTTAACGATACTATCGTAATTTACGACCGTGTGCGTGAAGAGAGAAAGCTTCTCGGCAGAAAAGCTGATATTGCAACAGTATTCAATCTGAGCTGCACAAAGACAATCAAGAGAACAATTATGACTTCTGTCACAACACTTTCTACAATATTGATTGTATATATTGTTGCTGTTTTCTTCAACATTGCTTCTGTTCAGTCTTTCGCACTTCCTATGATGATAGGTGTAATTTCAGGTTGTTATTCTTCAATCTGCGTTGCAGGTCCTCTCTGGGTTATGTGGCAGAATCACAAAAAGGCAAAGAAGGCTTCACAAAAGGCTTAATTTAGCTTTTGTAAGCTGTAAAATCTAATTTTCAGGGGTTGCTTTCAGAATATTTTTATTCTGTGCAGCCCCTTGTTTTTCGGAGCGAAATTAATGAAAAAGCTTTTATCATTTTCAATCGCAATAATTCTTTCAGCGTGTCTGCTCTGCTCCTGTGCTGAAAAGCAGGAAAATACCAAGACCGACAGCACAAAGGTGAGCGTTGTCACAACAATTTTTCCTTATTATGATTTTGTACGGAGCATTGCGTCGGATTCTGCCGACATAAAACTTTTGCTTTCTCCCGGCTGTGAGCCGCACAGCTACGACCCCTCTCCGTCAGATATTGTTGCAATTGAAAATTGCGATATTTTCATCTATAACGGCGGCGAAAGTGACGAATGGGTTGAAAGTGTGCTTGATTCAATTGAAAATAAAAATATGAAAGTAATGCGAATGATGGATTATGTTGACTTGCTCCACGAACAGAGCGTAGACCACGATGAACACGAGCACGAAGAAGAGCACGAAGAACATGACC
>CALZCU010000062.1 GCA_945632055.1 uncultured Ruminococcus sp.
CCTGCAAAGTCCGTACTTCTTCTGCTTTTCGCAGGACGGCAGTCTGAAATTGGCTGTCGGTCCTCCTACATCGCTTATGTAACCCTTGAATCTCGGATTTGACAAAAAGCTCTTTGCTTCTTCAATTATGCTCTGCTCGCTTCGCACAGTAACAGCTCTTCCCTGATGAAAAGCCAGCGAACAGAAATTACACGCACCAAAACAGCCTCGGTTGTGCGTTATTGAAAACAGCACCTCGTCAATTCCGGGAACACCGCCGAGCTTTTCATAGCACTGCGGATACCATCTCTCATAGGGCAGAGAATAAATATAGTCGAGCTGTTTTGTGTCAAGCGGCGGCATCGGCGGATTCTGCACAAGAATGTAAGCTCCGTGCCGCTGAATGAGAGTTTTTCCTCTGACTGCGTCTGCCTCCTCCAATTCCTTTCGGGCGGCAATTGCATAGTCCTTTTTGCTCTCCTTTACCCTTTCATAGCTTGGAAGCTCCGTTACAGAACGGGGAACATAATCCTCCGTCTTAACCTTGTAGCATATTCCTCGAATGTCATAGAGAGCTTCAATCGGGTAGCCCTCGCTGAGCCGTTTTGCAATTTCAATTGTCTGAAGTTCGCCCATTCCGTAGGAAATTATATCAGCCTTGCTGTCAAAAAGCACAGACGGCATAACCTCGTCACGCCAATAATCATAGTGAGCAAACCGTCTGAGCGAAGCCTCAAGTCCTCCAATTATTATCGGAGAATCGGGGAATAATCTTCGGATAATATTGGAATAAACGGTGACAGCTCTGTCGGGACGACTTCCGTTTTTGCCGCCTGCGGTGTAGGCGTCGTCGTGCCGTTTTCGCTTTGCAACAGTGTAGTGCGCAACCATACTGTCGATGTTGCCTGCCGAAACGAAAAAGCCTAATCTCGGCATGCCGAACTGCAAAAAATCATCATCGCTTTTCCAATTCGGCTGAGCAAGAAACGCTACCCTGTAGCCGCAGTCCTCAAGAAGTCGGGTAATAATGGCGGCACCGAAGGACGGGTGATCAACATAGCTGTCACCCGAAACATAGACAAAATCAACACTGTCCCAGCCAAGCCTTTTAACCTCGGCAATATTCATCGGTAAAAATGCCATTTTTCCTCCACCATTCCAAAAAAATCATTCTTCCCTGTTTTCAAGGGCATTTCTGCGTTCAAGCCATTCGTTATAGGTCATTAAAACATCTCTCGGCTTTGAGCCCTGATGAGGTCCTACAACACCGAGCTGTTCCATATCGTCAATCATTCTTCCTGCCCTCGCATAGCCGACCTTGAGTCTGCGCTGGACAAGCGAGGTTGAAGCCTGTCCTGCTTCGATTACGCATCTGATTGCCTCGTCCATCTTTGAGTCGATATCAAGACCGTCATCGTCTGAGGGGCTGTCAGAGGACTTTTTGCCGTTTGCAATTTCCTCAGCCGCAATGCGCTTGATTTTTTCCTCAATATCTGCGTTGTACTGAGCAGAATAGGACTTTTTGATGTAATTTGTAACGCCCTCGATTTCCTCGTCAGAGGCATAACAGCCCTGAACACGCATAGGCTTAGGCGCACCTACGGGAGCAAAGAGCATATCGCCCTTGCCAATAAGCTTTTCACCGCCGCCTGCGTCAAGAATTGTTCTTGAGTCCATATTCGAGCTTACCTTAAGAGAAATTCGGCTCGGCACATTCGCCTTAATCAAGCCTGTGATTACATTTACTGTCGGTCGCTGAGTAGCAAGAATGAGGTGCATACCTGCGGCACGAGCCATCTGAGCAAGACGGCAGATTGAGTCCTCAACCTCGCTGGGCGCCGCCATCATAAGGTCGGCAAGCTCGTCAATTGCAATTACAACACGGCTCATCTTTTCCTTTGCAACAGGCAGTCCGTTTATCTCGATAACCGGCTGTTTCATCTCGCCGTTTTCGTCCTCAATCGGTGGATTTTTTGATATGTAATCAAGATTTTTTTCAATCAGCGAATTGTATGAATCAATATCCTTGCAGTCATATTCAGAGAAGATTTTATATCTCTGGAGCATCTCGTTAACTGCCCACGCAAGCGCACCTGCCGCCTTTTTAGCGTCAGACACAACAGGCACAAGCAGATGCGGAATACCCTTGTACTTTGAAAATTCAACCATCTTCGGGTCGATAAGCAAGAGCTTTACTTCATCGGGAGTTGCCTTGAACAGTATGCTCATCAGAATTGAGTTTACGCATACCGACTTACCTGAACCGGTTGTACCTGCAATGAGCAGATGCGGCATTTTTGCAAGGTCTGTTACAACTATTTCACCGGAAATATCCCTGCCGAGCACAGTTGTCAGCTTGCTTTTTGCATTTCTGAACTTGTCCGAATCAATCAGCTCACGCATTGAAACCATACTGACAACCTTGTTCGGAACTTCAATTCCGACAGCCGCCTTGCCCGGAATCGGCGCTTCAATACGCACTCCGTTTGCGGCAAGGTTAAGCGCAATATCGTCCGAGAGATTCGTAATCTTGCTGATTTTTACGCCCGGAGCAGGCTGAAGCTCATATCTTGTTACGGAAGGACCTCGGCAGATGTTGGTGATGGAAGCGTTTACTCCGAAGCTGTTGAGCGTTTCAATCAGCTTCTTTGAGTTGTTCTGAAGCTCCTCCATTGCGTGTCTGTCGTTATTGTTTGTGTTCGGCTTTAAAAGCTGAACAGGCGGAAAATGATAGATTTTCTCCTCTTTTACTTCTTCTGAGGAATTATCAGCCTTGTATCCCACATTATCAAATTCTGAAAGCTCATCATTCTTAGCCATTTTAGGTGCTTTATTTTCTGCTTTAACAGGCATTGTTTCGGGATCAGCCTGCTTTGCACCCTCAGAAATATGCTCAGTGCTTTTGCCCTGTGAAATATCGTCGGCAATTTGAGCCACCGTAGACTCGGATTCTGCTCCGAGCGGCTTGCTTGCACGGTTGATAATATTCAGCAAATCCTGCGACAAATCCTTGTCGGCGGCATTCTGCTCGTTTGTATCCACAAAATCAATGTCAATACCGCTTTTGCTTGTATTCTTTTTCTTCTTCCTTTTGCCCTTAGGCTCGTCAAGCGGAATATCGATTTTATCCGACGGAGCATTTTCACCGCCGTAACCCTCAGAAGTATAATTCTGCTGAACACGGCTTCTGTTCAATGCTTCTCTGCGTTCCTGCCTCTGACGGGCGTGTCGTTCGCCTGCCTGTCTTACATGGCTCACAGTTCTTGAAGCCGCCGCCGCCATATCCTTTATCGAAATGTTTGCAACGATAAACACAAGCATAACGGTTGTAACAACGCAGACGCACAAAGCAGCCGTTTCACCGCACAGGGCGGTGAGCGGATAGCCTAATATTCCGCCGATAACTCCGCAGCCAAAGGTCATATAGTTGGTTGTGTCTGCACAGTCGCCATACAGCTTGCCAAGGCTTGCAAAAAAATTGAGATTATTGTATTCCGCTCCGCCTACAATGTAAATCAATGCTCCGACAAAGAGAATTATCAAAGAGCTGAGAATTATTTTTGCCTTGAAACGGGCAACTGTTTTTTCCTTCTCCGTAATCAGGCTAAGGTAGCCGAACAAAACGGGAATAAGAAAAATTCCGAAGCCGAAAACACCGAAGAAAAATCCTCTTACGGCTTTCCAGACATTTTCGCCCTTAATCACAATCATCGCCGCAAAAATTAATGCAAATGCTCCGAAAAGAATAGCTCTGATTCTCGGACTTAAGCCGTTATGTATAGCAGTCTGCTGTTTGCTTGCTCTGCTCCTGCCGTTTTGAGATTTGGCAGGAGTGTTTGTTCTTTTTTTAGCTGTCTGTTTTTTAGACGGCAATTAAATCACTCCTATTAATTACCACTTTATCGGCATACCGCTGAAAATGTTTACGCCTGCACTCATTTCAATGAGCGAAATAATAATAAATACTATTCCGACAATTGCGGTATAAACTACAAAAATTCTCATTTTATCTGACTTTAAGAACCACTTGAATATTATGATTGCAAGATAGCCTACAACGGCTGAAGCAATCACGCCTGCAATGACCGCACCAAGCTCAACATTCATTCCTCCGGGTGACTTGATTGCGTCAACACCCTCAAGCAGAGCCGCCGCAAGGATTGATGGAATACCTAAAACAAAGGTGAAGTCGAGAGCCTTCTGCTTATCAATTCCTCTCATCTCACCTACTGCAAGCGTTGAGCCTGAGCGTGACAAGCCGGGGAAAATTGCAGCGGCAACCTGCATAAGTCCTACGCAGATTGAATCAAGAACGGTATAGCTTTCCTTGACGCCCGACGCTTTGCCGGATTTTTTAAGATGCTTTCCGCCGACTGCTGTATTCCTTTTGTTAAGCTTTATTCCGACAAACAAAAGTATACTTGTAACAAGAAGCGAAATTGCAGTCACAAGCAGAACAGGACTTCCCGAGAGCACCTCTGCAAAATCCTTGACTTTCATATCTGTGCCGGGAATCGGGATAAACAGCAAAAACAGCGGAAGCAAGCCGATAATTAGCATCATTATGAGATTGCGCTCATAATTCATCTTGCTCCATTTGAATTTTCCCGTAAAAATATCCTTTATCAGCGAAACAAATTCTTTGATAAGACTCAGGATAAGCTTGTGGTAAAAAGCCACTACAGCGACAAGCGTTCCTAAATGCAGCATAACATTGAAGAAAAGATTTCCCTCGCCGTCAGTGCCTAAAATGTGCTGTGTAATTGCAAGATGACCGCTGCTTGAAACAGGCAGAAACTCAGTCAGCCCCTGCACGATGCCCTGAATTATTGCGTCAAATATTGACATATTATGTACTCCTTTTGTTATTAATATGTATTCGGGTGCTTCACCCGAGTAATTACTGTGATTTTTTACTTTTTGCTTTTGACCTTGACTTTTTTCCGCCGCTTTTGTATTTTTTTATCATATCATACAGAGCGTCAATCGCATCGGACACAGTGCCCACGCTGTCGATAAGCCCCTCCTCAACAGCCTCCTCGCCCTCGAGAATCGTGCCTATATCCATCACAAGCTCGCCCGTATTCAGAACAAGCTCGTTGTAGCGTTCCTTTGTGATTCCCGAATTTTCGGCAACAAAGGTAGTGATTCTGTCCTGCATACGCTGAAAATACTCAAAGGTCTGAGGTACTCCGAGCGTAAGCCCCGTTGTGCGGACGGGGTGAACAGTCATTGAGGCACTTTTTGCAATGAAGCTCTTTTTAGCCGCAACTGCAAGCGGAATACCGATTGAGTGACCTCCGCCGAGAACGATTGAAACAGAAGGCTTTTTCATTCCCGAAATAACCTCGGCAATCGCAAGACCTGCTTCAACATCGCCGCCGACCGTATTCAGAAGAATCAGCAGACCGTCAATTCGCTCGTCCTCCTCGATTGACACAAGCAGAGGAATGACATGCTCATATTTTGTGGTTTTGTTCTGCTGAGAAAGAATATAATGCCCCTCTATCTGACCGATAATCGTAAGGCAATGTATTATGCTGTCCTTGTGCGCAGTCAGCACCGAGCCTGTTTCGCTTATCTGATCGGTATGCTCCTCATTAATAGGACTGTCATTTTCAAGCTTCTGAGGGTTGTCGTCTGAACCGGGATTCTTCACAAAGCTCCCCTTTTTTTCCGACTTAGAATTTTTTGATTTCTGTGGCATATCAACGCACCTCCGGAAATTATCGTTCCCGAAATGTGTTTGATAATACATTATAGCGTATAAACAAAATAATTATATCATTTCAAGCAATATTTTTCAATGATTTTATGCTTATATTTCTTATAAACAATAATTATTTTAAAGAATTATTGTAGTATATTATAATATAGTATGAAAAATCGGAGTGATTATTAATTGACATCTGAGATAATTATGGGTATTGTCATTGCACTGCTTGTAGCGTTATCGGCTTTTTTCTCTGCAACCGAAACCGCATATTCATTTGTGAACAAGATCCGTATTCAGCAAAGCTTTGAAAACGGAAACAAAAAAGCTAAAAACGCTCTTTTTGTTATTGAAAACTTTGACAATGCCCTGACAACAATACTTATCTGCAACAACATTGTAAACCTGAGCTGTTCTTCAATTGCAACAGTGCTGTGTCTGCATCTTTTCGGAGATATCGGCTCGGCTGTGGCAACGGGAGCAACAACTCTGCTTGTGCTTACCTTCGGCGAGGTTATCCCGAAATGCCTTGCAAAGGAGCATTGCGACAGCTTTTCGCTCAAAACAGCAGGTATTCTTCGTGTACTTATGTTTCTTCTCACACCGTTTGTTTTCATC
>CALZCU010000063.1 GCA_945632055.1 uncultured Ruminococcus sp.
AGAAATATATGTGCCTTCGGTTGACAAGGTGTATGAATTTAAACTGAATGAGGATACTGCTTTGTATGTGGTAATTGAGGAGATAATCTCTGTTATATGTCAGAAGGAGCAGTGCGGCATCAGGGGCGACAAGTCGGATTTTATGCTCTTCAAAAGCGAAAGCAGTCAGATTCTGTCAATGAATCTAAGCCTTTACGAAAACGGAGTGCAGAGCGGAGACAGGCTGATTTTGGTATAGGAAACCACTGATTTGCAGTTTGTCATAAAAAACAGGCTGTTCATCGGAATTCCAGTTTGTTTGTTTTTTAAAAGCTATAATATAATCATCCGATAAAGATTACGGATGAAAAGTAAAACTATAAAAACGGAGGAATTTATAATGGCAGATTTCAAAGTAACAACTACAGTTCTTAGAACGCAGGCAGATGAGCTTACAGAGCTTAACGGCAGATTCAAGTCATCGGTTGAAAAGCTTGTAACCTCGGAGGCAAGCCTCAATTCAATGTGGGACGGCGAAGCAAACGACGCTTTCCATACAGCATTTATGAGTGATAAGGGAAAGATGGACGAGTTTTACAATCTGATTATGCAGTACATTGAAAGACTCAGAACAATCGCTGTTCGTTATGAACAGACCGAGCAGACAAATACAGAAATTGCTTCAAGCAGAACTTACTGATTAAGAAAAGGAGATAATTAAAATGACAGGAACAATTAAGGTATCCCCCGAAAAACTTATTGCAACAGCAGGCGAATTCAGCACAGAAGGTTCAACAATGAACGGACTTGTAAGTCAGATGATTAATCTTGTATCATCAATGTCATCAAGCTGGGAGGGCGAGGCGTCCACAGCGTATCTTACAAAATTCAGAAGCCTTGAATCCGATCTTCAAGTGCTTAACAGAATGATTCAGGAGCATGTGAGCGACCTTGAGCAGATGTCAAATCTTTACAGCTCGGCAGAGCGTTCAAACGCTGATGACGCTGCTTCTCTTACAGCAGGCATTATTTCTTGATTTTAAACTTCGGCGGGATGCAGAAAATGCATTCCGCCGTGAAACGGTGAATTTATGTATATCAATTTTTCAGAAGTGCAGGGCTTGGCAGAAAACCTTGAGCAGACGGTTTTCTGCCTAAAAAGGGCAAAGGAAAAAATTGAATATGAAAGAAAAAGGCTTGCTCTTAACTCCGAGCTTGATGATGTGACGGCTGATTTAAAAATCACTGCCGAAAAGCTTGGCGACAGAATTTTAACGGCAAGAAAGCTAAGGCTGTCACTGATAAAAATTTCACAGCTTTATGCGAACGGTGAAGAGCGGATACAGGATTCAATAGAAGGCGGCAGATGTCCGTTTAAGCTCTACTTTATTCCGATGCATAACTTGATTAGTAAAACCGATTTCAGGTGGTCGATAGAATGAAAAATACAATAGCTTCAAACGGACTGCTTGCCGATACAAAGGAATTGAGCAAAGCCGCAAATGTAATTAGGGAGGAAGCCGAGGGCTTTAAAAATGATCTTAAGCGTTTGGAAGAATGTCTTGAAGAACTACAATTGTATTGGGAAGGAAATGCGGCTTCTCGTTTTCATCAGAATATGTTTTGTGACTTTCTTATGCTGAGAAACGCTCGTGAGGTATTCATAAAGCTTTCCGAAGATTATGCATTTGCAGTAAATGAGTATCTGAAGAATGAACAGAGGGCTATGGATATTGTGACTAATATTTGCTGAACGGGGTGCTTAGAGTGGGATTTATTTATAATCATCCAAGACAAGTGGAAATAAAGGCTTCGCCCGACAAAATCAGACAGCAGGCTCAGCAGGCAAAATTGCTTTGCGAAAGGCTTCTGGAGCATATGAAAATTATTGAATCAAAGATTGGCGCTTCGTCTTATTTCTGGAGAACAGACAGCTCACAATTGCTTTACAGATACTACGATGAGGATAAGCTTGATTATGACAAAATCCGAAATCAGCTTAATGCACAGATTGAGCGTCTGAATGAAATTGCGAATGCTTATGATAATGCAGAGAGAGCTTCGCTGGAGGCTGCGTCAGCACTTCCCGAGGCTGTTATAGAATAACGGTGATGCTATGAATGATAAAATAATATATGATTTTAATTTGAGTAAAATGGTTTGTAATAGCCTTGAAGAGGTTATACAAGATTTACATAGAGTAATTATCGACAGCGAAAAGGATAATCTTGAGCTTGCTGCAAGGGCGTGGAGCTCGGACAGTGCAACAGTTTTTGCAAAAAAATACAGTGAACTTATTGCTGATGTTTGCAGACTAAAAAACGAATTGACAGACGAAACAGAGCGAATTAGGTCAGTGTCACGAAAAATGTATATTCTTGAAACAGAAGCAAAGAAAATAGCGGCAGAGAAAGGGAATTGAGCTTAATGGATACATTGGCATTTGTGCTGATTGTTGTTTTGTTGCTTTTGATAATATTGGCTTTAATTATTTTTACAGTGCAAATCTCAAAAGGCAAAAACCACAGTCGGAGTGAAGTACATTTTTCCGGAGGAGCTAATCTTGATAACGGAAGATTATCCTCGGACAATAATTATTTCAAAGGAGTGTCCGGGGCATTGGTTGATACTGTTGTAGTAGACGAGAACCGAAGAACAGCCACCGACTTTGGATTTTACATAACGATAAAAAACAGGGCAAATGGTCATTGCGATAAGGCTGTAATTAACGGACAGCTGATTATAGGCAGAGGAGTTGAAAAGGATACATATACATTGAACGACAAATTTGTATCTATACACCACTGCAGACTGACTGTGAAAAACGGAAGGCTTTTTCTGGACGATCTTAATTCATCTAATCATACCTATCTAAACGGTGAACAGCTACATAATACCGCTGAAATTCACAGCGGAGATACAATAAAATTAGGTAATACAAGGCTTGAAATAATCTATTGAAATTTATGAGGGAATAATTATGACTGTAAACAAAATCAGAATTAACACTAATCTTTTAAACAATGATGCCCGCTCAATTTCCGAATCGGTCAGCGTCATTAAGAAATCGGTTTCTGATTTGGAGGAAAGCTTCAGAGTTCTTGATTCAATGTGGGACGGAACAGCAAGCGAAGCATTCCGTACAGAATACAACTCGGATATTGAAGCACTCAGAGTAATAATAAAAAACCTTGAGGTTTTTAACAGATTTGAGAATACAGCAAGGGAAAAATACGATACCTGTGAGCAAAATGTCGGAAACATAGTTGCTTCGATAGGGTGGTAGGGGGAATATCAATTATGGCAGAGTTTACCTTAAGGGTATCAACAGAGTCTATGGTTCAGCAGGCATTTGCTATTCAGGAAATTGTAAGCCGAATCAGACAACAGCTGCAAAATATCGAAGACAGAGTAATGTCCTCTAAAAGTTATTGGGAGGGCGAGGCGAGTGATTCGCATATAAATTCATATAACACCGAAATAAAAAATCAGTGCGAAGAGATTTTAAGCCGGCTTTATGAGCATCCCGATGACTTGCTTAAAATGGCAGGAATTTATGAAACTACAGAAAAAGAGGATGTGGAAAATATTGTATCCCTGCCGCAGAATATTTTTTCTTAGGAGTTGACGAAAATGGCAAATTCAGCAGTTATGATTTCACTGAAATATAATGCTTCCCTTAACAGGGCTGAACAGCTTGTAAAAATCTCTGATACAATCGGACAGCATATAAACAGGCTAAATGATTGTTCGGGAAGAATAAATTATGAATGGGATGGAGAAAATTCCGACAGATTTATTTCAAAGCTGAATTTAATAGCCGAAAACCTGAAATCGATTGAAAGAGATTTAAATAATGTGTCTGAAACAATAAGGAGGGTTTCAAACAGAACATATGCTTCGGAAATGCAGGCTCTTGAAATTTCCAAAAGAAGGAGCTATTCCGGCGGTGCCTGATAAGCGGGGTGAATATTTGTGGAATTATTTGTAAATATAAATGGCTTAAAATCCTGTTCAGAAGAGCTTGAAGGATTATATAAGCAGCTTAGTAATACGAAGTTCGCACTTGACAGATGCAAATGGGAGCTTAATTATTATATGCTTTCATCAAGCTATTGGAATATCAGGTTGAATCTTAACAACCTTTCAAAAAGCGTTCAGAATCAGATTAACCATATTAAGAAAATGAGTACAGAGCTAAATAAAATCACTGATTTGTACTCAAAGACAGAGCTTGCAATTTTAGATATTGAAAAAACACAGGCAGAAATAGATGAGAAAGAAAGACAAACCCGACAAACTATTGCAAATATTGCCAAATTTGCGGTCTTTGCACTTTGTGTGGTCGCAACTGCTGCTGTTATTATCGGAACCGGCGGAGCGGCAACACCGTTAGTGTTAGGTGGTGTTTCTGCTATAACAGCGGTTGCCCAGAAAGCTACAAATGAGCTTGCTGATGAATTTGCAGAAAAAGGCAATTGGGATAATATGGATTGGAAAGAATTCGGTAAGGATGTCACTGTAGCCGGTGTTACAGGCTTCATATCCGGATGGGCAGGCGGAACAATAACGGAAGGGCTTAAGGGAGTATCATTTGTTAAGCCAGGTCTTGAGTCTACCAATTTCCTGAGCCGTATATCGACAAATGCCGGAATAAATGCAGTGTCAGATGTTGTAGTCGGCATTGGCGAAAGAGGTGTGACAAGCACTGCAGAGGTTATGTTTAATAACGATTTTGAAACAAATGTTAAAACGCTCGGCAGCTTAGGCGTTTATAGCATAGGTGCTGTTACCAATAACTCTGCACTGCAAAGAATTGCACTTCAGGATAGTAATGTAGAAACGATTGTTAATAATACCTTTGATGTAAAGGAAATTTGCAAGGATACAATCAGCGGTGCATTTTCAGGCTCGGTTGATGAAATAGTTGATACGGCGTCAACTATCAAGCACTTTGACAGCAATTTCCTGAACAGTGATAACGCTGTCAAAAGGGGAATATCAGGCTTTGGTGTTGAAGGCGTAAAAGGCGCTGTGTCGAAAATGGGCGAGAATTTTGAAGAAACACTCATTGATGGCGGCTCAGCAGGAGAGGCAGTTCAAAAGGCATTTGATCCGATTAGCGTTGGCAAAGCCTTTGTCGAAAATGGTGTAAAGGAAGGAGCAAAGCGGTACAGAGGTAAACCTGTCGGAGAAGCTATTCTGACAGAAAATAAGTTGAATGACCCTGACATAGCTCGGGCAATGCCAAATAGTATTGACGCAAGGCAATGGATTAGGGACGGCGGTTCGATATATAGGGATTCTGCCGGCAAGCTAACCTTTCAAAAAACTGATACAGAAAGCTCAAATGTCTTTGTAAAACCAAAAATCAGATTGTGCTATAGCAGTAATTAATTATAATTCAACACTGCACAGATATTATATTGAGCTTGTATTGCTCTGATAATTTCATTGCTTAAACATAATTCGTATAATATTATTGCGAAATGTTGAATTGTAACAATATAAATATTTATTACAGGAGGATTTATTATGGAAAAAATTAATTATTATCCGCTCGGCAGCGTTGTGCTTTTAGACGGAGGAATACAGAAATTGTTAATTACAAGTCGTGGACTGATTGTTAACAAAGATGATGAGGAAGTATTTTATGACTATGCAGGTGTACCCTATCCCGAGGGCCTTGTCAGCGATACTCTCGTCTACTTTAATCACGACGGAGTGGTTAAGGTGGTTTTTGAAGGATATCACGATGAAGATGACGAGATAGTTGTGAATAATATAAATCGATATATTGAACTTCATCCGGACATCAGACGATTATCTTTATCCGAGTAATTTTGAAAATGACGGCTGATAAACCTGTAAAATTATTATAAGTTCTGACTGTGTTAAAAATACTATGCAGTTTGCAACATTGATTGTGAAAAAGTTATTAAAAGCTAAAATCTGATACTATGGAAGCATTGATTGAATCGTTTGCACATACTGCGTTGTCGGAATTTTTGCAAACTTACGGAAATTATGCAGTAAATGTCTTATTGTGGAGTATAAAGAGGTTTTGTAATTAAAATTAGCAGAAATAATAATTTATGTCAAAAAATATTGACATTAACCCTTAATATGCTACAATATGTATAAAATAAGCAATAGGAGGCTATTTTATGAAAAAAGCAAAGAAATTGTTATCTATGGTTCTTGCAATGCTCATTGCCGTTTCAACAATGGCGGCGTCAATCAGCACTGCTTCGGCAATTACCGATGACAACGGCTATAATAATGCAGAAGCAATGAACATCACAGACCTGACAGAGCCTGTTGAGT
>CALZCU010000064.1 GCA_945632055.1 uncultured Ruminococcus sp.
GTAAGGCTTGCCTTAATCTGGTCATCCTTTTCCTCGCCGAGTGAAAAAATCATTGTCTTATCCAACATACTGAAACACCTCCTATTCGTCTATTATAATATATTCAAAAAGAAATTTCAAGCATTTTTATTATAATAATAAAAACTATTATCAGAAATTCCGTTTACAGGCGAAAAATTAGCTTCAAAAAGATTTGTATTAAATAAGCATTTTTGTTGATTTAACAGTGCAAAAGTTATATAATTAGATAAGATATTTTGTCGGACAGAGGTTTGAATATGAAATTTGTAAAAAGGACTTGGGCTGAAATTTCGCTTGACGCCATTGTTCATAATTATAACGAGATTAAAAATAAGGTGGGCGGCAAATCAAAAATCTGCTGTGTAATCAAGGCTGACGGCTACGGCCACGGAGCGGCTGAGCTTGCGCATATATATGAAAAGCTCGGCGCAGATTTCTTTGCTGTTTCAAACATTGACGAGGGCATAGAAATAAGAAACTCAGGCTGTGCTCTGCCGATTGTGATTTTAGGCTACACACCCGTTGAGGACGCAGGCAGGCTTTCGCAATACAATATTTCTCAGGCGGTTTTTTCGCTTGAATATGCAAAGGCTTTGTCACAGGTATGTGCAAAAAGCGGATGTACCTGCAAAATTCACATTAAGATTGACACCGGAATGAGCCGTATCGGCTTTATGTGTCAGGAATTTCCAAGAGATGATTATTCTATTAAAGAAATATGTGAAGCCTGCAAGCTCCCGAATTTACAGCTTGAGGGCTTGTTTACTCACTTCTGTGTGTCTGATGAGGACGCAGACGGCAGGGAGTTTACGCATAAGCAATATAAAAATTTCAGCTATGTAAGGGAAGGACTTGAGAAAAACGGAATTGCTGTTCCGATATGCCACTGCTCAAACAGCGGTGCAATTGAGGATTATCCCGATACCTACTGCGATATGGTTCGTGCAGGAATAATTCTTTACGGTCTTGCTCCGTCCGATAAGCTTTGCGGCAGACTAAACCTTGTTCCTGCAATGACCTTGAAAACCTCGGTTGCCTATGTAAAGGAGCTTAAAAAGGGAGCTGATATTTCATACGGAAGAACATTTACAGCCGAGCACGATATGAAAATCGCAACTGTGCCGATAGGCTATGCAGACGGATATATCCGCAGTAACGCAGAAAAAGGATATATGCTCGTGAACGGAAAGAAAGCGAAAATTGTGGGCAGAATATGTATGGATCAGACTATGCTCGATGTTACCGACATTGACGGAGTAAAAACAGGCGACGAGGTTATTGTGTTCGGAACGGGCGAGGACGGTGCGCCGACTGCTGATATCATTGCAGAAAACACAGGCACAATCAATTACGAGGTTGTCTGTCTTGTCGGAAAGCGTGTTCCGAGAGTTTACTATAAAAACGGAATTGTAACGGATGTGATGTATAAGCTATGAGATTACTTGTTATTGACGGAAACAGTATTGTAAACCGTGCGTTTTACGGAATAAGACCGCTCACAACAAAGGACGGTCAGTTTACCAATGCGATTTACGGTTTTCTTACAATGCTTTCAAAGATAAAAAATGAAGAAAATCCCGATGCGGTTGCGATTGCCTTTGACCTCAAGGCTCCCACCTTCCGCCACAAGGCTTATTCTGGCTATAAGGCTACAAGAAAGGGTATGCCGCAGGAGCTTGCATCACAAATGGCACCGCTAAAGGAGCTTTTAACGCTTTTAGGCTACAAAATTGTGACCTGCGAGGGATATGAGGCTGACGATATTCTGGGAACATTCGCTTCAGCCTGTGAAAAAAGCGGTGACGAGTGCGTAATTGCAACAGGTGACCGTGACAGCCTGCAGCTTGTATCGGAAAAAACGAGTGTTCACCTCTGCACAAATAAGGACGATATACTCTACACTCCCGATAAAATAATGGAGGACTACGGAGTTACTCCTGCAGGGCTTATTGAAATCAAGGCAATTCAGGGCGACAGCTCCGACAATATTCCCGGTGTTGCAGGAATCGGCCCGAAGGGCGCAGGAGAGCTTATCAAAAAATACCATACTGTTGAGTACATCTATGACCATATTGATGAGCTTGAAATCAAGGACGGTGTTCGCAGCAAGCTGAAAAACTCAAAGGAAAACGCTCTTTTAAGCCGTATGCTGGGCGAAATCTGCCGCACAGCTCCGATTGATACAGATGTAAAAAAATATGTTGTTGATATGCAAAAGACTTCCGAATGTGCAAGGTATATGGCTAAGCTTGAGCTTTTTTCTCTTATAGAAAAATTCGGATTAAATGACGCTCCCGTTCAGTCTGAAAACAGGGAGGAAACAAAAAGGCTTGAAATTATGACGGATTTTGACAGCAAAATTCTTTTAGAGAATATTATTAAGGATAGAAAGCTGTATTTCTACGCTGATTTTGCTGATAATGAATTAAAATCCCTTGCTATGCTTTATGACGGCAAAATTTATTTGTCCTCGGACGCTGAATTGTTTGAAGAAATACTGAAAAATACAAATATAGAAAAATACACGAGAAATTCAAAAGCCTTGTTTGCATACGCAGACAGAAGTGGCTTTGAAGTAAAATCCCTCGTTTTTGACGCAGAGCTTGCCGCATATCTGCTTGAGCCGTCCTCAAAGGATTACTCGGACGAAAACCTCTGCAAACTCAACGAAATAAGCCTGCCTGTTGCAGAGAACGATGATTATGCCGTTTACAGACCGCTTGCAGTCTACGATTTGCTTTGTGAAAGGCTGAACGGCGAAATTAAGGCAAATGAGCAGGAAAAATTACTCTGCGATGTTGAAATTCCGCTTGCAAATGTGCTTGCAAAGATGGAAAATATCGGCTTTGATGTTGACAGACAGGGAATAGAGGACTACGGAAAAAATCTGTCAGCACAGCTTAAAAGCCTTGAAGAGTCGATTTATCAGAGCGCAGGAACGGAATTTAACATAAATTCTCCAAAACAGCTCGGAAAGGTGCTGTTTGAGGATCTTGGCTTGCCGTGTAAGAAAAAGACTAAAAGCGGCTACAGCACCAATGCCGAAGTGCTCGAAGGTCTGCGATATGAACACCCTGTTGTTGAAATGGTGCTTAACTACCGCACTCTTGCAAAGCTAAATTCCACCTATTGCGAGGGACTTTTAAAGGTTATCGCCGATGACGGCAGAATCCACTCGAGCTTTAATCAGACTGAAACTCGCACAGGCAGAATCAGCTCCACCGAGCCGAATCTCCAAAACATTCCCGTAAGAACCGAGCTTGGCAGAGAAATGAGAAGATTTTTCTGTGCAAAAGAGGGTTGGGTGCTTGTTGACGCCGACTATTCACAGATTGAGCTGAGGGTGCTTGCCCACATTGCACAGGACAAAAATATGGTAGAAGCCTTCAGAAGCAACGAGGATATTCACGCAATAACGGCTTCGCAGGTGTTCAATATGCCTCTTGATATGGTAACTCCGATAATGCGAAGCAGAGCAAAGGCTGTCAACTTCGGAATCGTCTACGGTATCGGTGCGTTTTCGCTTGCAAAGGACATCGGTGTAAGCAACAAGGAGGCCTCGCAGTATATAAAGAGTTACCTTGCTCACTACAGCGGTGTTGACGAATATATGAAAAATGTTGTGGAAAAGGCAAAGCAGGACGGCTTTGTTGAAACAATGTTCGGCAGAAGAAGATACCTTCCTGAGCTGACATCGGGCAAGCATATGCTCAGAGCCTTCGGAGAGCGTGTTGCAAGAAATATGCCCATTCAGGGCACAGCCGCAGACATAATCAAAATTGCAATGATAAAGGTCAATGAACGAATAAAACGAGAAGGCTTGAAGGCAAGGCTGATTTTACAGGTTCACGATGAACTGATAGTAGAAGCTCCCCTTGAAGAGAGCAGCCAGGTTGCGGCTCTTTTGCAGGAGGAAATGGAAAATGCCGTTGCGCTCGATGTTCCGCTTACGGCAGATGCGGCGATAGGAAAGACTTGGTATGATGCAAAAGGATAAAAAATATATAGCGTTTGTCTGCACAGGCAATACCTGCCGAAGTCCGATGGCAGAGGGGATTTTCAACAGCCTTGCAGAGGAAAAGGGAATGGAAGTTAAAGCCGAAAGCTTCGGAATTTCAACAGTTTCAGGCTTGCCTGCATCGGAAAACTCCGTCACAGCCTGCGCTGAAATCGGAGTGGATATTTCAAATCTCAGGTCAACCTCTGTTCAGGAAGCTGAGATTGAAAAGTTCGATAAATTTTATTGTATGTCGGAGAGCCATAAACGGATTCTCTCGGAATATTTCTTCGTTCCCTGCGATAAGATAAGCGTTTTGAATGTAACAGACCCCTACGGCGGCAATCTGTTTGTATACAGAGAATGTCGTGATGAGATTTATAATTCTGTTAAGGAAATAATTGAAACCTATGAGAATTGAAAAAATGACCGAAAAGCACCTTGAAGGTGTATATATAATAGAAACCGAATGTTTCTCCCACCCTTGGTCAAAGCAAAGCCTTGAAAATGAGCTTAATAACGAAACCTCACACTTTTTTGTTGCAGTTGAGGAGGGTGAGGTTATCGGCTACATAGGAATGAGTGCGGTAATTGACGAGGGTTACATTTTTAATGTCGCAGTTCGTGAGAATTTCCGCAAAAAGGGAGTTGCAACGGCTCTGATAAATGAGCTTGTAACCTTCGGAAAGAAAAATAATTTCAGCTTTATCACCTTAGAGGTCAGAGAAAGCAACGAGCCTGCAAAGTCCCTTTACTCAAAATTCGGCTTCATTAAGGCAGGAGAAAGAAAAAACTACTATTCATCTCCCACCGAAAACGCAATACTAATGACAAAATTCTTTAGCAACCAATGATTTGAAAGGATAATAAAATGAAAATACTCGCAATTGAATCCTCTTGTGATGAAACAGCCGCCGCAGTAGTTGAGAACGGCAGAAAGGTTCTCTCCTCGGTGGTGGCATCTCAGGTTGAGGAGCACAAGCTCTACGGCGGAGTAGTGCCGGAAATAGCCTCACGCCGTCACGCAGAAGCCATAGTACCTGTTGTAAGACAGGCTCTTGATGATGCAGATGTTATCCTCAAGGATATTGATGCAATAGCTGTTACATACGCTCCGGGGCTCATCGGCGCACTGCTTGTCGGAGTGAATTTTGCCAAGGGACTGTCGCTTTCAACAGGCATACCGCTTGTTCCTACGCATCACCTGCGCTCGCACATCGCTTCAAACTATATTTCTAATCAGGAATTAAAACCGCCGTTTCTATGTCTTGTAGTATCGGGCGGCCACAGCCATATTGTAATGGTTGAGGATTATACAAAAATGAAAATCATCGGCAGAACCCGTGACGATGCGGCAGGAGAAGCCTTTGACAAGGCGGCTCGCACAATGGGAATGTCCTATCCCGGAGGAATTGAGCTTGACAGAGTTGCCGAGGGCGGCAATCCTCTTGCCTTCAAGCTCCCCCGACCTGTTGTTCACGACGCACCCTACGATTTCAGCTTTTCGGGGCTTAAGACAGCCGTAATCAACCTTATCCATAATTCTGCGCAGAAGGGTGTGGAAATAAACAAGGCAGATGTCTGCGCTTCATTCCGATATGCTGTTGTGGACTGCCTTACAACAAATTTCCTTAGGGCGGCAAAGGACTTGAATGTTAATAAGCTCGTCATTGCAGGCGGAGTTTCGGCGAATTCTCTCCTCAGAAAAACGCTTGCTGATGAATGTGCAAGGCTCGGCTGTGAATTTTATATGCCCGACAAGTCGCTCTGCGGTGACAATGCGGCAATGGTCGGCTCACAGGGCTACTATGAATTTATCAGCGGCAATGTTGCCGATACCGACCTCAACGCTTTTGCTACGATGAGCATAGAATAAATATAAAAATTGTCGAGTGCCTCGACACGCAATTCGAGCAGATAGGTTGATACTTTCAAAACTTCTTTGCCCGACTGTTTTCGAGCAATTTCCTATGAAGTAAAATAAAAATAAATTGAAAAGGATGTTTATTATGTCAGCTAATCCGATTGTAACAATCGAAATGGAAAACTCAAAGGTGATAAAGGCAGAGCTTTATCCCGAAATTGCGCCGAATACGGTGAATAACTTTATCAGCCTTGCAAGCAAGGGCTACTATGACGGTCTGACCTTTCACCGTGTAATCTACGGCTTTATGATTCAGGGCGGCTGTCCCGACGGTACAGGCTGCGGAGGTCCCGGATATTCAATCAAGGGCGAGTTTGCAATCAACGGCTTTGAAAATAACCTCAGACATACCGAG
>CALZCU010000065.1 GCA_945632055.1 uncultured Ruminococcus sp.
CAAAAACGCTGCTAAGGCAGGTCGTGAGTTTTTTGAAACCACCTGCGCTGAATGCGGCGGACCTGCAAAGATTCCTTTCCAGCCGATGGAAGGCAAGAGCTATTACTGCAGTGATTGCTTCGCAAAAAGAAAAGCAGCTGCTGAATAATATATTTTAATTATAATATTTTTGCACTGTACACGGCAGGCTCAGGCTTGCCGTGTTTTTTCTCCTGATAATAAATCTGACCTTATTATATAAAAATTCTATACTTATACTAATTTCTGATAGAAAGTAGATTTATATTTGCGAAAATTAGACCGCAAAGATTTTCTGCTTTTTTATCAGGTATTAGTATTAGCTTTTATCATAATAAAAAATCCTCTCCCATATAATCTATCGGAGGGGATTTTATGCGTTTATTAATTTTAACAAAGCGTAGCCTAATTTCAATCGGATTTTGCCTTTTAATCGGTGCAATAACTGCGGCAATCGCAATTACCTCGACTGTGAAAGCAGTTCAGACTGCTTCAACACCCCGTGAAATCCCCATTTATTATGTGGACACCGACAAAAAGCAGGTCGCACTGTCCTTTGACGCCGCCTGGGGCAACGAGCAGACGGAAACTCTGCTCGAAATACTCGACAAATACAATGTTAAGTCCACATTCTTTCTCGTTGGCGACTGGGTTGACAAATATCCCGAAAGCGTAAAGGATATTGCCGCCAAAGGTCACGATGTTGAGAATCACAGCAACACGCACCCGCATATGACCAAGATGTCAACGGCTGATATGGCAGGGCAGATTCAAGCCTGCAACGAAAAAATCAAACAGCTGACAGGCAATGCGCCTACGCTCTTCCGTGCACCCTACGGCGACTATAACAACGATGTTGTAAAATCGGTAAATGGCTGCGGAATGTACTGTGTGCAGTGGGATGTCGATTCTCTCGACTGGAAGGATCCCTCGCCCGAGCAGATTACAAAAAATGTTGTCAACAAGCTGAAAAACGGCAGTATAATACTGATGCACAACGGAGCAAAAAACACACCGGAAGCTCTGCCGATGGTGATTGAGGGCATTAAGGAAAAGGGGTACGAGATTGTTCCGATTTCACAAATTCTGCTGAAGGGCGAATACTTTACCGATGTTGACGGAAAAATGTGCCGGAAGCAGACGACAACAACAGGTCAATAAAGCAACACAAACGGCAAAGCGGAATGCTTTGCCGTTAATTGCGCCGTATTGACTTTAAGAGCCGCTGAATAATCAGTAAACTACTACCTTAGTACCGATTCCAGCCTTTTGATAAATCTTCTTAACTGCGTTGTACGGAGTGTTTACACAGCCGTGCGAGCCGTTGCCCTTGTAGGTTGTTCCGCCGTATTCACTGTTTGAACGCCAGCTTGCGTCGTGTATTCCTATGCCGGAATATGTAAACGCCATCCAATAATTTACATATGAAGCATATCCGGGACCCACAAGAGTTGTCGGTGACAGACGCTGATAGATTGAATAAACACCCTTGGGAGTGTTATGATAGCCGTCGTCATTTCCCGTTACAACATCGGTTTCGCAATAGAGGTCACCGCTTCTGTAATACCACATATGCTGCTGTTTAAGGCTGATTTCAATATATGTTCCGCTCATACTCTGTCCGTATGCGTTCTTTGTAACCGTCTTTGAGCGGGTTGCGTATGTTCCGAGAACCTTTGTTTTGCTCGGTCCGTTAATCTTGTAGGGCTGAACTCTGAAATAATAGGTTTTGTTGTGAGTCAGTCTGACCGTATTGAAGAAGGTCTTTGTTGTCGAGCCGAGCTTCTTGAACGGTCCGCTTCTCGATGTAGCGTAATAAATATCATATCCAGTTGCATATTTGTTTCTGTTCCAGGACAAGCTCACCCTTGAAACCTGTGAGGTCATTGAGTAATCGGGTGCGCCTAAGCCGCAGATGAATTTGATTTCATTTGAAGGCGCAGTATAAGATGTGCCGTAAAGCTCACGGAAAGGTCTTACGCTGTAGTAATAGGCTCTTCCCAATTCAACATTTTTATCGGTAAATGATGTTGTGCTGTTGCCTCTTATCGTTTTGTAAAGCACATATTTTGCGTCCGTCTTGTTGCAGGCACGGTAAATTTTATATCCTGTTGCCTTTGAATTTCTGTTCCATTCAAACTGAATAACGCTTGATGAGCGCACACTGTCGAGTCCCGAAACCTTGCCGGGCTGGGTTGCAGTCTTTTTGATTGTACCCTCACCCTCATACCTCTTGCCGTCCTGCTCAATAAAAGCTGAAACCTTAAAGTGATACTGAGTGGTATGTGCAAGCTTTGAAATTGTGCAGGTGTTCGTCTTTACCTCTGCAATTTTTTTAAAGGTGTTTGTTTCATCAGCATTGCGGTAATAAACATAATAGCCTGTTGCGCCGCTGACCTTATCCCATTCAAGCGTAATCTTATCTGTTAAGAAGCTTGTTTTTACAACATTTCTAACATTGCCAACCTTCGGAGCAGGTTTAATCGGGGCGATTGTAACGGGTGCTGTTGTCGGTTCTGTTGTTATCGGTTCTGTTGCAGCTACTTCTGTCGGAGTCTCAGCAGGCTCTGAATTACTTTGAACTTCCGCTCCGAGCGATTCGCCGACAACCTCTGCCGCAACCTCAGGTGATTCGCTCTCTGCCGCAAATGCCCCTGTGTTCAACGAAACAGATGCAGAAATCAATGTGACTGCCGCAAGCACGCACGAAAAAATGCGCTTTAACTTTTTGTTCATTTATTCTCCCTCTTTCATCGATATGACTTTGACAATGCTAAAACCCCATACAAAATAATAACGCTTAGCTTTGCCTCTGAAAATTTGAGTAAATTATAGCCATATCATATTATTATAGTCATATTATATTATAAAATTTCCAAAAAATAAAGTGTTTTTTATGTAACTTTTTTAAAAATTAAAAGCGATTTAATGAATTTTTTGTAATATATAAAAATAATGTACTGCATTGCCCTGAAGCTTGTTTTATTTTCTTGGTCTGTCGGGGCATACGCTTGACGGTATTCTTTCGTCATACTGCTCAACGGCAACCTTTACTCTTGTGCGAAGCCGTTCAAAGGGAGTGTCCTTTTTTTCAATTATTTCATTAGGAGTAAGCTTTTTCTGTACCAAATTTGAAGCGCCCGGCTGACTGTGCATACGCATCACAATGCCCTCGTGCTGAATTAAAGCAAAAAGCTGACTGAGCGATTTGCAGGCGTCAATTTCCTTTAAAAGCTCTTCTTTTGTTTTTCTGCGATAACCGCTGACACCGTAGCTTTTCACCTTTTCACCCGACCTTTCACACAGAAAAGAAATTTTCCTGAACTTCTCATAGAAATATATTATACTTAATAATGTAATATTTTTCAAGATAAATTCGGACTTAATTTATTTACATATATTTTAAAATATGATATGCTTTTAATAAATTACAGGAATACGGACAGAAATAAGGAAATGGAGAAATTAATATGAAAAGGATAATTTGCCTGCTTTCGGCGGCGGTTTTGTCGATTTCGGCAGTGCTTTGCGGCTGTTCCGAAAGTAATGACGAAAAAAGTGTTACTTCTGTAACAGGAACTACCGAGGAAGCTACCGACACCACCGTAAAAACCACAGGTGATAAAATTCACATCAACGACAGCACTCTCGGCGAAATCTGGATTACCGAGCTGGAAGGCGTTCCCGTAAACAAGCTCGACAACAAAGGCTTTTCGGCTGACGCCAACTTAAAATATTACAGCGAAAACGGAAAAGCCGCATCGCTTGAGGGCATTGATGTGTCCTCCTACAGCGGCGACATTGACTGGAAAAGGGTCAGGGAAAGCGGAATTGACTTTGCTATGATAAGGGTCGGCGGCAGAGGCTACGGCGAAAGCGGAAAGATTTACGGCGACGACAGGGCTATTGAATACATAAACGGCGCAAAAGCTGAGGGAATTAAGGTTGGCGCATACTTCTTTTCACAGGCAATCAACACTCAGGAAGCAATTGAGGAGGCTGACTTTGTAAAGTCCGTCCTCGGAGATATAAAGCTCGACTTCCCTGTTGCATACGATTGGGAAATCATAAAGGACGAGAACGCAAGGACAGACAGCGTAAGCGCAAGTCAGGCTACCGAATGTGCAAAGGCTTTCTGCGAAAGAGTAAAAGAGCTTGGCTACATCCCTATTCTCTACTCTCCGAGCCGTGAGCTTTACTTTAAGTATGACCTCAGCCGTCTTTCGGGAATCGATATCTGGTACTGCGAATATGCCGATGTGCCGACATTTTATTATGAATTTTCAATGTGGCAGTACACCTCCGAGGGAAAAATTGACGGAATTGAGGGAACTGTCGACCTCAACATCTGCTTCACAAGCGTTGCTGACTACGATTAATTATATGAAGGAATGATTGAATTGAAAAAAATTGCAAGCTTTACCGTAAATCACAACACACTGAATCCCGGTGTGTATATTTCACGCATTGACGGGGATATTACAACCTATGATATGCGTTTTATAAAACCAAACACTCCGCCCTATCTCTCAACGCCCGTAATGCACACCATCGAGCATCTTTTTGCGACCTACGCACGCAACAGCGAGCTTGCCGACAGCGTAATCTATTTCGGACCTATGGGTTGCAGGACAGGCTTTTATTTCCTTGTCAGAAATTTGAGCAATCAGCAGGCGCTTGACCTGATAAAGGAAACGATTAAGAAGTGCGCAGAGCACAGCGGAGATATTCCCGGAACTACTGCGATTGAATGTGGAAATTACCTTGAACACGACAAAAACGGAGCAATTTCTGCTTTAAAGGAATATTACAATTTGTTGAAAAATTACGCTGTTGATAACTTACAGTATAATTAATTTTAAGAAATATTGTGCATCTTTACCGAATATTCACGCAGTATTTGGTGAATATACTATTTATGGTTACAGTTTTTATTTCTCTTATTGCAAAATCGTTACAATTTGATATAATTAAAGCATCGAGTTTGTTACAAAAATGTAACGGTTAATGAGATTGGAGAAATTATTTTGAAGACAAAGTTCATTGGTTTGGAAGGTTTCAATGAAATAGAAAGTCTTTCAACAAAGAAGACAAAAGCGGCTCAGCCTAACACAGCTTACAAAACTGTGAGATTTGTAAAAAGAGCTTCAATCTGCCTTGCAAAGGCATTGAGCAAAAAGGCAAGCTCGGCTGCGGCACATTTTACCGCTAAAAAGTCAAGCAGAGCGGCGGCTGTAAAAGCTAAAAAAACACAGTCTGTAATCGACAGATGCTACAGTGAAAACAGAAATGGTGCAAAAAGCGAGTTTACAAGCTCTGTAAAGGAAGCTGTTTCGGGCATTTCATTTACATCAGGAAACAAAAAATATGCTCACAGCGCACCCTCAAACGGCTATCGTGCACATACTGTTCTTAAAAAGAAGGCAGTGCTTGCTGTTGTTGCCTGTGCTTCGGCAATTATGCTCTCCTGTATGACAGTAGCAAGCGCACTTGTCGCTCCCGAAAATGCTCCCGAAAATCATAATGGCTCCGAACAAGCTGTAAGCGCAACCGCAGACAGCTTGTCAAACGATGAGGTTTTTGCTGCAACAGCTGACGAAGCAGTCAGTATGCTCTATCAGGATACTAATATTTCACGCACAAGCGCTGTAATCAGCGAGCGTTTCGGCAACGAAAGCTCCGGACTTTATATTGACGGCAAGCTCATCGGTGCAACAGCCGATGCCAACGCATTAAACGCTGCACTCGACAAGGTTCTTGCCGATTACAAAGAAGGCTATGATGACGAAACAACAACTGAATTTGCAAACGAGGTTGTTGTTAAGAGCGGCAGATTTTCTGCGGATGAAATTATGACCGTTGATGACATTATAGCTGCGGCAGAGGGCAAATTCTCTATTGCGCTTTCAACCGATATTGTTTACACAAGAAAGATTGATTATTCGGTAAAAACGGAATACGATGATTCGGAGTATTCCTCATACAAGAAGGTTAAGACCGAAGGTAAAGACGGCGAAGAAGAGGTTACAATCCGCACCACATTTGTTGACGGAATGCAGACCGACGCTGTTGAAACCGAAACAAAGGTTATCAAGAAGGCAGTTGACGAGGTTGTAATCAGAGGCTCCAAGGACGGAGTTGTGGAAGAAGAAACCACAAAGTCAAGCTCGGACAGCTCACCCTCTGGATCATTCAGCTGGCCTGTTCCCTACACTCACAACATCACAAGCCTGTACGAGTGGCGCTGGGGCAGAAT
>CALZCU010000066.1 GCA_945632055.1 uncultured Ruminococcus sp.
TATGCAAGCAAGATGTGCAAACAACTCTCAAGTGTGATTTATTCAGTGGTTCCTTGAATATCATATATAAAAATAACAGGCACAGCTCGTCCTGCTGTGCCTGAAAAAATTAAAACTCTGATTATACTTCTGCAATAACTTCAACCTCAACAAGTACATCCTTCGGAAGCTGCTTTACTGCTACGCAGGAACGGGCAGGCTTTTCTGTAAAATACTTGCCGTAAACTGCATTGAATGATGCAAAATCCTCCATATTTTTGAGGAAGCAAACAGTCTTTACTGCCTTGTCGAGAGAGCTTCCTGCCGCCTCAAGAACATTTTTAAGATTTGTGCAAACCTGCTCGGTCTGTTCCTCAATCGTTACTGCTTCAACACTTCCGCTTGCGGGATTAATTGCAATCTGTCCTGATGTAAAAATCAGACCGTTCACCTTTACTGCCTGTGAATAAGGGCCGATTGCGTCGGGTGCATTTTTTGTATAAAGCTTTTCCATAATTATTACCTCCGTATTATACAAGCTTAAAGCCTGCGTTTGTTAGTGCCTTTGTGATTTCATTTACATGGTCAAAGTTGCGAGTTTCAAGTACAATTCTCAGGTAACAGCCGTTTACATCAGTTCCCTCACTTGCCCTCTCGTGGTGAATTGAAATTACATTCGCACCGAGGTCGGCAATTATCTTTGACACTGCAAGAAGCTGTCCGGGCTTATCCTGAAGCTCGATGCAGACAGTCTGCTGTCTGCCTGTCATAAGCAGGCCTCTCTTGATTACTCGTGAGAGAATTGTAACATCAATATTACCGCCCGAAACAATGCAGACAACCTTTTTGCCCTTAACAGGGAGCTTGTTGAACATTACGGCGGCAAGAGGAGCGGCTCCTGCGCCCTCTGCTATCATCTTTTGTGTTTCAATCAGCTTTAAAATTGCAGATGAAATCTCATCGTCCGTTACGGTTACAATATCATCAACATACTGCTTTATGTATTCAAAGGTATGCTCGCCCGGCTCTTTAACCTGTATTCCGTCTGCAACGGTTGAAACAGAATCAAGCTTAACCGGCTTGCCCTGTCTGATTGATTCATACATTGAGGGTGCGCCCTCTGCCTGAACACCGTACACCTTGATGTTGGGGTTAAGGCTCTTGATTGCACAGGCAACGCCTGAAAGCAGACCGCCGCCGCCGATTGCGGCAACTACTGCGTCAACATCGGGCATTTCATTGAGGATTTCAATGCCGATTGTACCCTGTCCTGCGATAACATTTTCATCGTCGAAGGGGTGAATAAAGGTGTAATTCTTCTCATCACGAAGTCTGAGCGCTTCCTTGTATGCGTCATCATACACACCGGGCACCATACAAACCTCTGCGCCGTAAGCCTTTGTTGCCTCAACCTTTGAAATCGGTGCGCCGTCAGGCAGGCAGATTAGAGATTTTATGCCGTATTTTGTAGCGGCAAGCGCAACGCCCTGTGCGTGATTGCCGGCAGAACAGGCAATAACACCTCTCTCCTTTTCTTCAGCGGAGAGCTGAGAAATTTTGTATCCCGAACCTCTCACCTTGAATGAACCGGTAATCTGCAGGTTTTCAGGCTTGAGATAAATCTCGCACTCATCGGTAATCGACTGAGCCTTTACGAGATGAGTCGGTCTTATTACATCCTTTAATACATAGGATGCGTGATATATCTTATCAAGTGTCAGCATAAATATTCTTCCTTTTCCAATAATATACGCTTTTATCATTTTAGAACATTAATGCGATAAAATCAAGTTTTTTTTTGAAAAAAATTAAGATTATTACTTCAGAATTACAGCCAATATACTATCCTATATGTTAATTCTGTAGGAGTTGTTGTTTAAATAAATAAAAAATTATTGATTTTACTGCACAAATATGTTATGATATACACAATTCGACATATAATGTTTAGGAGTGCTTGAAATGCAAATCAAGGAATCAGGTGAAATGTACCTTGAAACAATTTTAATTCTTAATAAGAAATTTGGCTTTGTAAGGTCAATTGATGTGTGTGAATATATGGGGTATTCAAAGCCAAGTGTAAGCAGAGCTGTAAATCTGCTGAAGGAAAGCGGATACCTGATTATGGGAAAGGACGGCTCGCTGACGCTTACCGAACAGGGACTTAAAATTGCCGAAAAAACCTTTGAAAGGCATACTGTTCTGACTGCTCTTTTTGAAAAGCTCGGAGTGAACAGCGAAACCGCCGCCGCAGACGCCTGCAAGATTGAGCATGTTATAAGCGATGAAACCTTTGCGGCACTCAAAAAATATCTTGACAACTGAAACAAATTACAAAATCCGATTGGCTCTGCTTAATTGAGTCAATCGGATTTTTGCGTAATCTTATTCTGTTTTATTCAATAGAATCGTCTTTTTTCCTTATAAAAATAGCCATTCCCGTCGCAGAAGCAAGCACTGCAAGAAGAACTGCAAGCAAGGACACACTTCCTGTCTGAATTGCATTTCCATTAGCCGTTACGGGAGTGCAGGCTGATGTGTTGTGCGGTTCATCGGGGGTTGCGCACGAGCCTGAACTCGGGGCTGTTGTCGGCGGAATCTCGGTTGGTTCTGCTGTGGTGGGTTCTGTTGTAGTAGGCTCTGCTGTTGTAGGCTCAACTGTGGTTGGCTCGACTGTGGTTGGCTCTGCAGTGGTAGGCTCTGCTGTGGTGGGTTCTGCTGTTGCTGGCTCGGCTGTTGTTGGCTCGGCTGTTGTTGGCTCGGCTGTTGTTGGCTCAACTGTAGTCGGTTCTGCTGTGGTTGGCTCTGCTGTTGTCGGTTCAACTGTTGTCGGCTCAACTGTGGTCGGTTCAACTGTGGTTGGTTCAACTGTTGTTGGCTCGACTGTGGTCGGTTCTGCTGTGGTTGGCTCGGGCTTTTCTATACACGGAAGCTCTGTTGACAGGTCAACTGTTTTTTCCTCTGCATTATCGGCATTTGCCGTTACGCTGTATTCTACAGTTTTTGTGCTGTCTGACGGCTGAAAATCAACAGTCCAGGATACCTGCTTTTCCTCTCCGCCTGCAAGACTTCCTACGCTGATTGTTTTCTCACCGCCGATAATCGTCATTTCATCGGTATTGTTAAGAGTTACCGTTACATTTTCAAGCGTATTTTCACTTGAATTTTTCAGATATGCCGTTATCGTTGACGGCTCATAGCCTGTGTTTGATACATTTATTTTTGCAGTATTGTCACCGTAGCAGGCAAGCTGAAGCTCTCCCGTTGTATCGGCAACGAATCTGCCGAGTCCGTAATACATCTTGTAAACTCTTGTTTCTCCCGGAGCAAGCTCCTTAGTATTCCAGACGGATACAACCGAGCTGTCGCCGATTAATTTTCCTTCCTTTGTTGATACATCCCACTTTGCGGAATTGCTCCTCGGCCAGCCGATAAACTGAACAAAGTCTGCTTTGTTTGAGGAGATTTTATCAAAGGTACCGAAGGATACTACAGAGGTGTTTTCAAAATAATCAAATGCCTGATAGTATTCGGGAATTTCATCTCCGTAAAATGACATTTCCGTTTCAACCGCACCTACATTCGGGATTCTGAAGGGTGCAAAATCGTTTTCGCCAAGCATTGTATCTATCATAATTTTTACGCCGACAGAATGATTTTTATTATCGTTATTTGTCAGGGTGTACTTGATTTCAACAAGGTCCTCTCTGCCTGTCGCATTATTTTTGACAAAGCTGTAATTCTGTCTTATATCTATGTCTTTGTAGCTCCTTGTTGACCAATGCGTTTTATTCTCCGGGTCAAAACCTCCTGTATTATTTCTTGAGTACATACTGCTGTACTTCTGTGTTTTGCCGTCAACATTAATTACAGTGTAGCTTGTTGAATTGTAGTTGCCGTACAAAAGCTTTTTTCCGTCGTCGTTCGGATTATCAGGATCACCTTTCACCGTTGACATCCTTAATCCGTCAAACTTGTCAACGCTCATTTTGATATATTCATTATACATCTCATTTCTGTTGACCGTAACATCATTTCCTGCCGCCGATACGCTGTATGCCGTCAGATTGAACAGCATTGCAATAACGGCGAGGATAGAAAGTGCTTTTGGTTTTTTGTTCATATACTCTTCTCCTTATAATTATTAAGCTTATGCCAATACCTGATTAAATCAGGTATCAGTATTAAATGCTTGTTCTGTAATTATATTATACGGCGATTTTATATTGCAATATTTTATTGTCGAATGTATATTATTTTGTTTATTGCATAATTATCATAAATCATCACGCTCACTATTGTTAAATTTGACAATGAACTTTTTTATTATTTACAACAGCAATATTATTCATTGACAAATGACAAAAAAGATATATAATATAATTGTTAAAAAGTATCTGCCTTGGGATAATTATGCCTTTTAGGCTGTATTTTTGAGAGATTTTGTATTTTAAAAGGTGCTTTTTAATATATTTTGTCTGTTTATCAAAGCAAAATTAATATATAGATTGGATGAGGTTGATTGTTTACTATTCTGAAGGAGCATAAGGGGTTTGGAAAACAAATTCTTTTGCTTGCAAAAAACGAGCTTATCAAAACCTACAAGGGAGCCGTTATCGGTCCTCTCTGGGCTGTTGTTAAGCCTGCGTTTACTATTTTTGTTTATTGGTTTGCTTTCTCCTGCGGTATTAAAACACTGAGAGCTGTTAATGTAAATCTTGGCGGACCTGAGCCGTTCTCAACCGACTTTTTTACATTTATGCTTATCGGAATCATTCCCTGGTTCTTCATTCAGGACGGAATTACTCAGGGTGCAAAAACACTGCGCACAAACAGGCAGTTTATTACAAAGGTTAAGTTCCCTGTTTCAACAATCCTTACATATACAAGCATTTCAAGGCTGTATGTTCATCTCTTCCTCGTTGCAATAATGTATGTATATGTGCTGTTTGCGGTCGGTCCGAGCTGGTACAACCTGCAGTTCTTTTTGTACTGTCCGCTGATGTTTATGTTTTTCCTTGCACTTTCGTGGTCAACTGCGCCTATGTCTGCATTCAGCAAGGACTTTGAAAGCCTTATTGTATCGGTTATGTCGGGTATTTTCTGGCTGTCGGGAATTATGTATGACTCCTACGGCTTTGACTCACCCGTATTAAATTCCGTTATGCTTATCAATCCGATTAACTTCTTTGTAAACGGCTACCGCAACTGCTTCCTCTATAACAGACCATTCTTTGACTACGGAACTGAGCTTGCAATTTTCCTTGCAGAATTTGCAGTTGTGTTTGCCCTCGGAATCTTCAACTACAACAGACTCAGGAAAAAGCTTCCTGATGTGCTTTAATGGGAGGTAATTAATATGGCTGAACCGATTATTACCTTTAGAAATGTCAGCAAGACATACATTCTTTATAAAAACGACCAGGCTCGCTTTAAGGCTCTGTTCATCAAGCCTAAGAATCCCAAGACAAACAAAGCTCTGAATAATGTTTCCTTTGAAATAAACAGAGGTGAATCCGTTGGTATTGTCGGCGACAACGGCGCAGGCAAATCAACGCTTCTTAAGATGATTACAGGCGTTGCATTTCCCGATGAGGGCGACATCATCGTAAACGGAAAGGTTGCCGCTCTGCTTGAGCTTACGGCAGGCTTTTCTATGGAAATGACAGGCAGAGAGAACATTTATCTTAAAGGCTATATACTCGGTCTTAAGGACGAGTATATAAGAACAATTGAAGACAACATCATTGAATTTGCCGAGCTTGGCGATTATATCGACCAGCCTGTCAGAACCTACTCAAGCGGTATGAAAATGCGCCTCGGCTTTGCTATCAATGTTAATATTGAGCCTGATGTTCTCGTGGTTGACGAGGCTCTTGCCGTCGGCGACGCTACCTTTAAAAAGAAATGCAAAAACAAAATCAAAGAGATTATTGCGGCAGGAACTACAGTTCTTTATGTAAGCCACAGTGCAAACTCGGTAAAGGAGATTTGCCCCCGTTCAATCTTTTTGAAAAAAGGTACTATTATTTTTGACGGTCCGACAGAAGAAACACTTAAAGTGTATGAAGATTCAAAGAAGAAAAAATAATTTTGCGGAGTAGCTATGGTACATACTGTAATTTTTGCCGGCGGCGTCGGTGCAAGAATGAAATCTCTTGACATTCCGAAGCAGTTTATTAATGTTGACGGCAAGCCGATTATTATCAGAACTCTTGAAAATTTTTCTACC
>CALZCU010000067.1 GCA_945632055.1 uncultured Ruminococcus sp.
GCTGGTGATGACCTTTACTCAGGTGAGGTTTGACCACAACAGATTAAGGCTTGACGGATTTTATATGGAAGAAAAGGACTCGCTTGATGTTGTTCTGCTCGGTGCAAGCGAGGTTTACACTGCGTTTTCGTCTGCGCTTGCGTATGATGAATACGGCTTTACAAGCTATCCCTTTGCGACAGAGGCAAACTGCATTGATTTGTTTGAGTCGCAGATAAAGGAGATAAACAGCAGGCAGAAGCCAAAGGTTATTCTGATTGAAATGAACGGTGCGCTGTATAACGACAGTAATAAGGAAAAAGATGTCAAGCTCCGCCGTTATACCGACAGTATGCCGTATTCGCAGAATAAGGTGGATACAATAAACAGCTTTGGCAATGAAGAGGACAAGCTGAGCTATTATTTTCCTTGGCTTATGTACCACGGAAGTCCGAGCGCAATCGGCAGATTTCCCGACGGAATTTCGCTGTATTTAAGGGGAAATTCCAGCCTGAAAGGTGTGTCCGTCAAGCTGGAGGAAACAAAGCTCAGCGGAAAAATCAAAGATGTTCAGGGCGATAACTCAAAAAAGGCACTGCCCGAAAAAGTTGAGAAAAAGCTGAGGAGCTTTTTGCAGCACTGCAAGGACAACGGGTACGACAACATTGTGTTTGCAAAATTTCCTCACCGCATCACAACAAGGAAATTCTACAACCGTTTCCAGATGGGCAATACTATGGCTGATATTGTCAGGGAATACGGCTTTGATTATCTGAATTTTGAGAACGACTATAAGGACATCGGGCTTGATTTCAATGAGGACTACTACAACGACGACCATATGAACATTTACGGTCAGCAGAAGTTTACAAAGTACTTAGGCAAGGTGCTAACCGAAAAATACGGCGTTGAAAAAAGTAAGCTTTCCGAGGAAAACAAGGCTCGCTGGGACAAGAGCGGCGAGTACATTCACCTGTATTATGATTATTATGAGCAGTGCAAGAGGAACGGAAAGGTTATTCCGATGTACGAAACTCACGGTGTAATGTTCAGGCTTGATGAAATGTACGCAAAGAAAAATTCATAATAACGCATAATCATTATAAAATAAAAAGTCGAGTGCCTCGACACGCAATTCGAGCAGACAGGTTGATAGTATCAAGTCTTCTCTGCCCGACTGTTTTCGAGCAATTTCCTATAAAGTAAAAACAGGTCGGTGTTCCGCATTTCTGCGAGATACCGACCTTGAATTATTTATAAAGCTTAAGCAATAATAGATTAAGCCTTGCCTACAGAACCGAAAAGCTCCATCTTTTCTTTTACTGTAGCCTTGATTGCCTCTGCGCCGGGAGCGAGAAGCTTTCTGGGGTCAAAGCCCTTGCCCTGAAGATCCTTGCCTGCTTCGATATACTCTCTTGTAGCGGCAGCAAATGAAAGCTGGCACTCTGTGTTTACATTGATTTTTGAAACGCCGAGAGAGATTGCCTTTTTAATCATATCAGCAGGAATACCTGTGCCGCCGTGGAGAACGAGGGGCATATCGCCTGTGAGCTGCTGAATAGCGTCAAGAGTTTCAAAGCTTAAGCCCTGCCAATTTTCGGGATACTTGCCGTGAATGTTGCCGATACCTGCGGCAAGCATTGTAACGCCGAGGTCTGCAATCATTTTGCACTCTGCGGGATCTGCACATTCGCCTGCACCGACAACGCCGTCTTCCTCGCCGCCGATTGAGCCAACCTCAGCCTCAAGTGAAAGGCCAAGCTCTTCACAGGTTGCAACAAGCTCTTTTGTCTTTGCGATGTTTTCCTCAATCGGATAGTGTGAGCCGTCGAACATTACTGAGCTGAATCCTGCTGCGATGCAAGCCTTTGCGCCTTCGTATGAGCCGTGGTCGAGGTGAAGTGCAACGGGAACTGTGATGTTAAGCTCCTCAAGCATACCGTTAACCATACCTACAACAGTCTTGTAGCCGCACATATATTTGCCTGCGCCCTCTGACACACCGAGGATAACAGGTGAGTTAAGCTCCTGAGCTGTTAAAAGAATTGACTTTGTCCATTCAAGGTTGTTGATGTTGAACTGACCTACTGCATAGTGGCCTGCTTTTGCTTTTGTAAGCATTTCTTTAGCGTTTACTAATGGCATTTTAATCTTCCTTTTTGTAATAAATTTCAGCAGGAAACCTTCTTTTTCTGCCGATGCACATATATTATACAATAAAATTTTTTAAATATAAAGCCTTTTGCGAAAACTTTTTGATAATTTTTTAACAATTCAAAGTTTTCAGAATCCTTGTTACCTTACTTTATTGCTTTTACAGTTCTTTCGTTGTATAATTAAAACAATATATTGAGTGATAAATATGCAAACAAAAGAAGTCGTCACCCTAAGAATTTCTCTGTTCCCTACATTTCTTTATCTTACAACATTTTGTGAAAGAGGAGATTTATATATGGAAGAAAACCGCTTTGAAAACGGATTTTACGGTGCAGAGCCGCAAAAGCCCTTTACAGATAAAACAAATCCCGAAATGAATATGCAGTCTGACAATGCTCCGGCTGAGGTGCAGGAGCAGACCTCGGCTCAAAGTGAACAGCCGCCCTCTGCACAGCAAGGCTCATATGAGCCTGAGCCTGTATTTGAAGCTCAGCAGACTGCGCCGCAGCAGGGCGAATGTTCGTATAACACAGCTTCTGCGCAGAACAGAGAGCCTGTTCAGGGCGGATTTACAGCTCAGCAGTTCGGATATTACAATCCTCAGAATAATTTTAATCCGCAGAACAATCCGCAGAATAATTATGCTCCGAACAGCTTTCAAAATAATTATTCCCCGAATTTTCAAACCAATTACTGCAATCAGAATTATCCGCCCTATCCGCCAATGGCTTCCGTGCCTGTTCAGCAGTCAAAAAGCAAGCCCGGAGCAGGGTTGATAATTATTATTTCAATGCTTTGCCTTCTGCTTGTCGGAAGTATTGCAGGTATGTGGTTTTATATCGCAACAAATCAAAGCAAAAGCAGTTCGGAAAATAAATACAGCTTTTCAATACCCGATAAAGGCTACACACTGCCGCAGATTCAGCCTGCTACTGCTCCTGCTTCGGAGCATAAGGAGTCGGACTTCAGCGACAAGGCAAATCCCGACTACAAGGGCATTGAGCTTAAGGGCAAGCCGAAGGATGCCGACAGCAACAAGGACTATGACGCCGAGTATGCTTTTTCGGCGGTGTCCGATTCGGTAGTAGGAGTTGTAGGCTACAAGGGCGAGGTTACAACCGTTGAGAACAGCTCCACACAGGGAAGCGGAATAATAATCTCCTCTGACGGCTTTGTTGTCACAAATGCTCATGTTATCGACAACAGCAAAACAAAGTATGCCTTGCAGGTTGTCACACCTGACGGAAAAACCTACAAGGCCGGCGTAGTCGGCTACGATTCGAGAACTGATATTGCCGTACTCAAGATGGAGGACGCAAAGAACCTCAAGGCGGCAACCTTTGGCGACTCCGATAAGCTGGAGCTTGGCGAGGACATTATTGTTGTCGGCAACCCCGGAGGTCTTGACTATCAGAACTCAATTACAAAGGGAGTTGTGTCGGCAACCGACAGAAAAATGTCGTCGACAAGTCTGGTGAAGTATATTCAGACCGACGCCGCAATCAATCCGGGAAATTCGGGAGGTCCGATTGTAAACCTCTACGGTCAGGTTGTGGGAATTGCCACATCAAAAATCGTTTCCGAAAAATTCGAGGGTATGGGCTTTGCCATTCCGTCTGCATTTGCAAAGGACATTATCGACACCCTTATGAGAAAGGGTTATGTTGAGGGCAGAGTGAAAATCGGAATCACAGGAAGTAATGTCAGCGCAAGCGTTGCGTCTGCCTACGGTATTCCGCAGGGCATATTGATTGACGAAATCACAAAGGGAGGTCCCTGTGACGGAACTTCGTTGAAGTCGGGCGACATAATTACAGGCGCAGACGGCAAAACAGTCAAAAGCTTCAGCGAATTTTTTGAGCTGCTCGAAACAAAAAAGCCGGGCGATAAGCTGGTGATTGAGTATTACAGAACAGAGGACGATACAACAGGTAAGTCTGAGGTAACGCTCACCGAGGATAAGTAAATCTATCTGACCAAGGGATGATTTTATGAAAAAACTGCTTTCAATTCTGCTTTCTGCAATTATTGCGTCTGCCGTTTTATTCAGCGGATGCGGTCAGCAGGAGCAGACATCTTCAACAAGCTCTGTGCAGACAGAGCCGACAGAGCAGACCACTGATGTTGAAGCGGAGGAAAGCTCGATTTATTCAGACTCGGAGAATTGGGCGTATTATGAAAATGAGCAAAACGGCAAAAAGGCTGATGTGTTCTTTCTCTGCCCGACTGTTTTCGGCGGCAGTGCCGACGAGATGAATATGTCGCTGGATGATAAGGCAACAAAGGCAAATTTCCTCGGTGCAACGAATATGGAAAAGGGAATTTATGACGGTGAGTGCCGATTTTTTGCGCCTTACTACAGGCAAATCGGACTGAGCGTTTATGCAATGGACGAAGCCGTTTGCAGTGAACAGCTTGACAAGGCATTTGCCGATGTAAAAGAGGCATTTGAATATTATATGAAGCACTGCAACAACGGCAGACCGATTATAATTGCAGGCTTTTCACAGGGTGCGGATATGAGCATAAGGCTTATCAAGGAGTGCTTTGCAGACGAGAGCCGACAAAAACTGCTTGTTGCCTGCTACGCAATTGGCTGGAGATTGACCGAGGAGGAAACCTCTGCTTATCCTCAGCTTAAGGCGGCGCAGGGAGAAAGCGACACGGGAGTTGTAATTTCATTTAATACCGAAGCCGAGAGTGTAAATTCCTCTCTGCTTGTGCCGAGCGGAACAAAAACTCTTTCAATCAATCCGCTCAATTGGAAAACCGATTCAACTCCTGCCGACAAAAGCGAAAATCTCGGTGCCTGCTTTACGGACTACAGCGGAAATATTACAAAGGAGATTAACAATCTGACGGGCGCATACATCGAAAAGACAAGAGGAACTCTCAAGGTGACCGATATTTCTGCCAAGGACTATCCTCCTTCAATTGATATTATGGGCGAGGGAGTTTACCATATTTATGATTATCAGTTCTTCTACAGAAATCTTGAAAAAAATGTAAAAACCCGTCTTAATGCCTACCTGAGCTGACAGGGAGTGCGGTAACGGTAAAAGGGCAATTTGTATGATTATAAGCAATAAAGTTGAAATTTCCCGATAAGTATGATATAGTGATACTGTTAAGAAAAGACCAAAGGTGAAAATATGAATTACAAGCTAATTGCACTCGATATTGACGGCACTCTGACCAACTCAAAAAAGGAGATTACACCGCGCACAAGGTTCGCCTTGCTTGAAGCGCAGAAGCAGGGCAAAAAAATTGTTCTTGCTTCGGGCAGACACCCGATAGGTATTTATCCGATTGCAAGGGATTTGATGCTCGACCGCTTCGGCGGATATATTATGGCATTCAACGGCGGAAAGATAATCAACTGTGAAACAGGCGAAACCGTTGTAAGCAAGCTTTTTCCGCCCGAGTACCTGCCCGATATTGTCGGAGTTCTTAAGGAATCGAACATAACGATAAACACCTACGACAACAAGCGCATTATCTCGGACAGAAAGGTGAACGACTACACCTATATCGAGCGTGATATACTGAAAACAGAAATGGTGGTTGTTGATGATTTCGTTTCGGCGGTTAAGTCGGACATCAATAAAATTCTGCTTGCAGGCGAGCCTGACGAGCTTGACCGCTATCAGGAGCTTTTGTCAAAGAGATATGACGGTTTGCTTGATGTTTATAAAAGCGCACCGTATTTTCTTGAGATTATGCCCTTTGGCGTTACAAAAGGATCTATGCTTCCGCTGTTACTGCAAAAGCTGAACATCAGACGAGAGGAGCTTGCCGCATTCGGGGATAATTACAACGATATGACAATGATTGGCTATGCAGGCTTCGGCGTTGCAATGGCAAACGGCGAACCAGATGTCAAGAAAATTTCCGACTATGTCTGTGAGAGCAATGACGACGACGGAATCGCAAAGACATTTGATAAATTCATTCTAAGATAAATTCAGAAGACGGCACAGTCCGCCTTTCAGGCTGTAGAAAAACTCAGATAGCCTGCAAATATAAGATTAATAACAACAATACTTTGCTATTACATCCAAGGCTCCCCTT
>CALZCU010000068.1 GCA_945632055.1 uncultured Ruminococcus sp.
ACCCCTCAGTCATTTTGCAAGCAAAATGACAGCTCCCCTCTAAGGGGAGCCTTGGTGCTGAAAATGTTAGAAAAATGAATTTACCAAGGAATAGAAAAAATTTAAACATTGCAAAAGCACTTAGAAAAAATATGACAAAAGAGGAAAAACACCTTTGGTATGATTTTTTACGGATTTGTCAATTTCGTTTTCGCAGACAGGAGTTGATAGGAAACTATATCGCTGACTTCTATTGCGATAAGGCTATGTTGGTTGTTGAAGTTGACGGTTCACAGCATCATGAGCCGGATGCTTTGGAATATGACCTTAAAAGGACGGAATACTTTAATTCACTCAATATAGAAGTGTTGAGGTTTACAAATATTGAGGTATCAAAAAATTGTGAAGGTGTTTGTGAAACGATACTTTCAACTGCTACAAAACGAGTAGAATTTGTTAATAAGCAAAATCAATTATATTTAAAGTAAAGGAGATAGATTTTATGGCACAGAAGGGTGATTTGCTGTCGGTAAGACAGGATATACGAGTAGTTGACGCAACGATTCGTGACGGAGGTCTTTGCAACGATTTCCGCTTTGACGACAAGTTCGTTAAGGATTTATATGAGGCGAATGTCAAAGCCGGCGTTGACTATATGGAATTTGGCTACAAGGCTTCAAAGGAAATTTTCAACGAGGACGATTTCGGCAAGTGGAAATTCTGCAATGACGCAGATATCAGAAAAATTGTCGGCGACAATAAGACAAAGCTTAAAATTGCAGTTATGGCTGATGTCGGCAGAACTGATTTTGAAAAGGATATTATCCCCAAAAAGGACAGCCCGATTGACCTTATCAGAATTGCGACCTACATTAATACAATTCCAGCCGCAATTGAAATGATTGAGGACTGCGCTAAAAAGGGATACGAAACCACAATCAATATTATGGCTGTTTCAAAGGCAAGAACGGAGGACATTACAACTGCACTTGAAATTCTCGGAAAAAGCCCTGTAAATGCGTTCTACATTGTTGACAGCTACGGCTCGCTCTATCCCGAGGAGTCAAGAAAGCTCGCCGAGCTTTACTGCTCGATTGCAGAGAAGTACAATAAGGCTGTGGGTGTTCACGCTCACAACAACCAGCAGCTTGCATTTGCAAATACAATCGAGGCAATGACTCAGGGTGTAAGCTATCTTGACGCTACCGTTGACGGAATGGGCAGAGGCGCAGGCAACTGTGCGCTCGAGCTTTTGCTCGGTTTCCTTAAAAATCCGAAGTATAAGGTCGCTCCGATTCTGAAAATAATTGAAGAGCATACTCATAAGCTCAGGGAGAACGGTGTAAAATGGGGATATGACATTCCATATATGCTCACAGGTCAGTTCAACACCCACCCCCGTCCTGCAATCTCCTTTGTAAAGGACGACAGAAAGGATTATTCACGCTTCGCAAATGAGCTTTACGACATTATCAATTCATAAGGCTTTTATGAAACTCCCGAGATACCGACCGTTACGGTACTATGAAAGGATAAGAGTATCTTGCGTTAGACATAGAAAAATGTACGACTCCCGAGATACCGACTTTTAGATTACCACCGACTTATATAACGAACTAAAAATAAAGGAGAGATAGGAATGGCATTTGACAGACTTATTGAGAAAATTGCAGAGATGCAGAACCCGACTGTTGCAGGTCTTGACCCGAAGCTTGACTTCGTTCCTGCATCGATAAAGGAGGCTTGCTTTGCAAAATACGGAAAAACTCTTGACGGTGCGGCTGCGGCGCTTTTTGAGTTCAACAAGGCTCTGATAGACGCACTCTGCGACATTGTTCCGGCAGTCAAGCCGCAGGCGGCATATTATGAAATGTACGGCTGGCAGGGCGTAAAAGCTCTTTGCGACACAATCGCATACGCAAAGTCAAAGGGAATGTTTGTAATCACCGACGGCAAGCGCAACGATATCGGAACTACTATGGAAGCATATGCAACGGCTCACCTCGGAGTAACCGAGGTCGCAGGAGAGAGCATTGAAGCGTTCGGCGCAGACGCTCTCACCGTAAACGGCTACCTCGGAACTGACGGAATAAAGCCGCTTGCAGGGATTTGCAGTGAAAAGGATAAGGGAATATTTGTACTCGTCAAGACCTCAAACCCAAGCTCGGGCGAGCTTCAGGATATGAAGCTTGACACAGACGAAACCGTTTACGAGCATATGGGCAGAATGTGCGAAGGCTGGGGAGAGGAGCTTTGCGGCAAATACGGCTACTCCGCAGTAGGCGCAGTTGTGGGCGCAACCTATCCCGAACAGCTTAAGGAGATGAGAGAAAAGCTCCCTCACACATTTTTCCTTGTTCCCGGCTACGGCGCACAGGGCGGCGGCGCAGAGGATGTAAAGTATGCGTTTGACAAAAACGGACTCGGCGCAATAATTAACTCAAGCAGAGGAATTATGTGTGCGTGGAAGAAGCAGAGCCTAACTGAGGAGGACTTTGCAAAAGCCGCAAGAAATGAAGCAATCAGAATGAGAGATGAAATCCTCGGTACAATCGGTGAAATAAAAGTATAAGATTTCTGCAAATTCAAAATGATAATTCGTTATTATTGTTGACTTTGTAAAAATATAGGCGTATAATTTATATGTATAGGCAATTTGTGACAGTATTGCAATTGCTATTCCAAACAAAATTATTTTAAATAAATCAAGGGAGATTTTAGACATGGCAAGAGTTTATAATTTTTCAGCAGGCCCCTCAATGCTTCCGGAGTCTGTGCTTAAAAAAGCAGCGGCTGAAATGCTCGATTACGAGGGCAGCGGTCAGAGCGTTATGGAGATGTCACACCGCAGTAAGACATTTGATAAGATTATCAATGACGCAGAGGCTCTGCTTCGTGAGGTTATGAATATCCCCGATAACTACAAGGTACTTTTCCTTCAGGGCGGTGCTTCAACACAGTTTGCCGCAATTCCTATGAACCTTATGACAAAAAGCGGTAAGGCTGACTATGTAATCACAGGTCAGTGGGCTAAAAAGGCTCATGCAGAGGCTGCTCGTTACGGTGAAGCTAATGTTGTTGCATCTTCGGCTGACAAGACTTTTTCATACATACCCAAGCTTGATCCTTCGACCTTTACAAAGGACGCTGATTACTTCTATATTTGTATGAACAATACTATTTACGGAACAGTATATAACGAGCTTCCCGATACAGGTGACATTCCGCTTGTTGCCGATATTTCTTCGTGCATTCTTTCAAGACCTATCGATGTTTCAAAGTTTGGTGTTCTTTATGCAGGCGCACAGAAGAATATGGCTCCCGCAGGTCTTACTGTTGTTATCGTTCGTGAGGACTTAATCGGTAATGCTATGGATATTACTCCTACAATGCTCAACTGGAAAACTCACGCAGACAACGGTTCAATGTTCAACACTCCGCCTTGCTACACAATCTATATTGCTAAACTCGTTTTAGAGTGGATTAAAAATGAAGTCGGCGGTCTTGACAAGATGTATGAGCTGAATAAGAAGAAGGCTGACCTCCTTTACGGTTTCCTCGACAGCTCAGAGATGTTCAAGGGTACTGTTGTGCCTGAGGACCGTTCGCTTATGAATGTTCCGTTCGTAACAGGCAACGCTGACCTCGACGCAAAGTTTGTCAAGGAAGCAAGCGAGGCAGGCTTCGTAAACATCAAGGGACACCGCAGTGTCGGCGGTATGAGAGCTTCAATCTACAATGCTATGCCTTATGAGGGCGTTGAAAAGCTCGTTGAGTTTATGAAGAAATTTGAGGCCGACAATAAGTAATATATTTCAATAATCACTCAAATAAGTGTAGGGAACGGTCTTGACCGTTCCGCAGGCTTAAAACTAACTTCTTTCGGTTGTGCAATTAAAAAATTACACAGCAAAACAATACTAAAAAGGATTGGTTACAATGTTCAATATTCTGACATTAAATAAGATTTCAAGCGTCGGCACAAGCCGTCTTGGCGATAACTACACCTACGGCGACGATGTCAAGAACCCCGACGCAGTGCTTGTAAGAAGTGCGTCAATGCACGAGATGGAGCTTGACAGCAGTCTGCTCGCAATTGCAAGAGCAGGTGCAGGCACAAATAATATCCCGAAGGACAAATGCTCCGAGCAGGGTATTGTTGTTTTCAACACTCCCGGCGCAAACGCAAATGCAGTTAAGGAGCTTGTTGTTGCAGGCTTGCTCCTTTCTTCAAGAAAGATTACAGAGGGCATCGACTGGGCAAAGACTCTCAAGGGCAACGGCGACGCTGTCGGCAAGATGGTTGAAAAGGGCAAGAGCCAGTTTGTAGGCCCCGAGCTTAAGGGCAAAACTCTCGGCGTAATCGGCCTTGGTGCAATCGGTATTCTCGTTGCCAACTGTGCAGTAGCTCTCGGAATGAAGGTAATCGGCTTCGATCCGTTTATGTCTGTTACAAACGCACTCAAGCTTGACCCCGCCGTAAAGCTGATGAAGAACAACGAGGAGGTTATGGTTAACTGCGATTACCTCACAATTCATGTTCCGCTTACTCCCGACACAAAGGATCTCGTTGATGCAGATATGATTGCAAAGATGAAGGACGGCGTGCGTATTCTCAACTTCAGTCGTGACGGACTTGTAAACTCAACAGCAGTGCTTGATGCTATCAAGAGCGGCAAGGTTTCAAAGTATGTTACCGACTTCGCAACAGACGATGTTCTCGGCGAGGAGAATGTAATCTGTATGCCGCACCTCGGCGCTTCAACTCCCGAAAGCGAGGAGAACTGCGCTGTTATGGCTTGCGATCAGGTTATGGAATATCTTGAAAACGGCAACATCATCAACTCGGTTAACTATCCTGCAATTTCACTTGCAAGATCAAGCGAGGGCGATACCCGTTTCTGCGTAATGCACAGGAATGTTCCCGAGCTTCTCAAGAAGGTTCTCGGCGAAATCAAGGGCAATGTTGAAAATATGCTTTCAAAGAGCAGAGGCGACTACGCTTACACAATCATCGATGTTGCAGGCGCAGACAAGGCTGACGCTGACAAGATTGCATCGGTTGACGGCGTAATCAGAGTAAGAGCAATTCTTTAACCTCGGGCAGAAAAAACGGGCGTAAAGGAACGCTCGGTTTCCCGGTTCTTGCATTTTTCTAATTCTGACGCAGGATACCCCTTGCAATGGATATAGTTTTTGTAATATTCAATGATACAAATAAAATCACGGCGGCTTCGTTTTGAAGCCGCCGTTGTTGAATTTCAGAAAGCCGCTTAAAAACATTGACTTAAATGCAAAAAAAGCGTAAAATATAAGTTGATTGGGATGATTATAATGAATAATGTCAACAAGACAAAGCTGCTCCTTTCCTCGCTTTCGGTGTTCAGGGGAATTATGAAAAGGAGCGTTGTGAAAGCATACTACAAGCTTTTGCTTTCGCTTGACAGTGAACCCGACGAATTTCTGAACGCATACGGTGATTTCTATTCCCTCATCAGCGAGCGCAATTGCAGCAGCAAGCTTGCCTATTCAATGACCGAGGCGGCGCTTTTTGATGAAAACTGCTTTACAAGAGCGGCGGCAGCAGGCAAGTACGATTTACTGCCCGAGAATGTTCTGAAGGCGGTCAAGCGTGACTGCGAGGCAATTCTTGCGGCGGCTTCGCTCACTCCCGAGGAGTTGCTTTCCTCCTACAAATACTACGATGAAATCAAGGAAATTGCCGATACGCTCCCTCGCTGGGAAACAGGCGAGTGCGCCGAGAGCTTCAAAATGTTTGACGGCTCGCTTAAGAATGTCGCTCAGTATTATAAGGAAAACGGCTGTGGAATTTTTGCCCGTTACAAGGCATTTATCTGGCGTGACGGCGATATTCAGCCTGTTCTGCACCCCGACAGAATTGATATGGACTCCTTTACGGGCTACGAAATTCAGCGTGATATGGTAGTGGACAACACAAAGTCCTTTATCGAGGGCAAAAGCTGTAACAACTGCCTGCTTTACGGCGACAAGGGTACGGGCAAAAGCTCAACCGTCAAGGCTATTGCAAACGAGTTCCGCAAGGACGGCTTGAGAATTGTCGAAATTCCCAAGGAAAGGCTCATTGATTTTCCGATTCTTGTCGATAAGATTGCGGCTCTGCCGATGAAGTTTATCATCTTCATCGATGACCTTTCCTTCCAGAAGCAGGATCAGAGCTATACCACGCTTAAGGCTGTGCTTGAG
>CALZCU010000069.1 GCA_945632055.1 uncultured Ruminococcus sp.
AGGATGGCATTCTAAGTTTGTTATGATTTCCACCGACAAGGCGGTAAATCCGACAAATGTTATGGGCGCAACAAAGCGTGCTTGTGAGATGATTATTCAGTATAAGGCGCAGACGAGCAAGCATACAGAATTTGTTACAACCCGTTTCGGCAATGTGCTTGGCTCAAACGGCTCGGTTATTCCGCTGTTCCGCAGACAGATTGAAAGCGGCTCTCCCGTAACCGTTACCCACCCCGATATTATCAGATATTTTATGACGATTCCCGAGGCTGTTTCGCTTGTTCTTGAGGCAGGCGCAATGGCAAAGGGCGGAGAAATTTTTGTGCTTGATATGGGTGCGCCGGTTAAGATTACAACTCTTGCTGAGAATCTCATCAGAATGTACGGCAAGATTCCCTACAAAGATGTTGAGATTGTCTTTACCGGACTTCGCCCCGGCGAAAAGCTGTTTGAGGAGCTTCTGATGGACGAGGAAGGTCTTACATCAACAGCGAATAAGAAAATATTTATCGGAAATCAGATTGACATTGACGCAGAGGATATTCTCGCAAAGCTTCACGACCTGCGCAAGGCGGCTGACGAGAACGACAGTGAAAAAACAGTTGAGCTGTTGAGTCAGATGGTACCGACCTTTAATCATAAGGTTAATTGACGGACTGATGAGAGAATATTTTATTCAGAATAAATTTGAAAAGGAGTAACCCATATGTGCGGTATTGTTGGATATGTAGGTCCTAAGGACTGTAGCGATGTGCTGGTAAGCGCATTGACAAAGCTTGAGTACAGAGGCTATGACTCGGCAGGTATTGCGGTCTTTGAGGACGGCGAAATTAAAACTGTAAAAACCAAGGGCAAGCTTAAGGATTTAGAGGATAAGCTCCAAGAGGTCGGCAAGCCGGACGGTCACATTGGTATCGGCCATACAAGGTGGGCTACTCACGGCGAACCGTCTGATATTAACTCGCATCCCCACAGCGGTGCGAGAGTTACAATCGTGCATAACGGAATAATTGAAAACTACATAGAATTAAAGGAATTTTTAATTTCAAAGGGCAGAGAATTTCTGAGCGATACCGACACAGAGGTTGTCGCTCAGCTTCTTGACTACAAATACAACGGAAATCCGCTTGAAACGATTGACTCGGTTATGGCGGAGCTTAAGGGTTCCTTTGCGCTCGGAATTATGTTCAAGGATTTTCCCGACAGAGTTTTTGCTGTGCGCAGGGAAAGTCCTCTCATTGTCGGTGTTGCCGAGGGCGAGTGCTTTATTGCGTCCGATGTTCCTGCAATTTTGCAGTACACAAGGGATTATTATCTGCTTGAGCACGATGAAATTGCAACGCTTTCGGGCGATGGCGTAACCTTTGTCGATGAGCATCTTGACCCGATTGAAAAGGAATTAAAGACTGCCGACTGGGATATGGAAGCCGCTGAAAAGAGCGGTTATCCGCACTTTATGATTAAGGAAATCAACGAGCAGCCGACTGCTATCAGGACTACGATTATGCCGAGAATCAAGGACGGCTTGCCCTGTCTTGAGGAATGTGGCATTACAGTTGAAAAGCTGAAGGATTTTAAAAATATCACTATCGTTGCCTGCGGTACTGCAATGCACGCAGGAATGGTTGGAAAATATGTCATCGAGGACATTGCGAGAGTTCCCGTAAATGTTGATATTGCTTCGGAGTTCCGTTACAGAAATCCGATTATCGGTGAGGGCGACCTTGTTATTATTATTTCGCAGTCGGGCGAAACTGCTGACAGCCTTGCCGCAATGCGCCTTGCAAAGCAGAAGGGAGCAACTACTCTTGCGATTGTAAATGCAAAGGGAAGCTCGATTGCCCGTGAAGCAGATATGCTCATCTATACTCTCGCAGGCCCTGAAATTGCGGTTGCTTCAACAAAGGCTTACATCACTCAGCTTTCGGTTGTCTACCTTTTTGCATTTGAGCTTGCTCTTGCAAAGGAAACCGTCAGCGTTGCGGAGTGCAAGCGGCTTGTGTCGGCACTTATGAAGATGCCCGAGGCTGTTCAGCATGTAATTGAAAACTGTGAAGAAAAGTGCAAATATATTGCTACAAAGCTTGTTACAGCCGACAGCCTGCTTTATATCGGCAGAGGTCTTGACTATGCGCTTTCGATGGAGGGCTCGCTGAAGCTCAAGGAGGTATCCTATATCCATTCTGAGAGCTATGCGGCAGGTGAGCTTAAACACGGCACAATTTCACTTATTGACGAGGATATGCCTGTTATTTCTGTTGCAACCCAGACGGACATTATCCCCAAGACAATCAGCAATATTGTTGAGGTTAAGTCCAGAGGAGCAAAGATTATCCTTGTCTGCACAGACGCCTGTGCAAGAGGACTTAAGGACGGCGTTGCCGACTATGTTGTGGAAATTCCGCACTCTGAGGAGCTTCTTATGCCGATTACGGCTGTAGTTCCGCTCCAGCTTCTTGCGTACTACACTGCAATTAACAGAGGTAACGACCCCGATAAGCCAAGAAACCTCGCAAAATCCGTTACCGTTGAGTAAGCAAGGAGAGATAATATGAAAACTTCTGTATTGGCGTGGCTCGACAGAGCCGCAGAAAGATTTGCCGGCAAGACTGTTTTTTCCGATGAGAACGGAAAAATCACCTTTTCCGAGCTGAATAATTACACAAAATCAATCGGCACATATCTTGCAAGGCTCGTTTCGGGCAATGTCCCGATTGTCGTTATGAGCGGCAGACATATCCTTACGCCTGCCTGCTATCTCGGCGCCGTAAGAGCAGGCTGCTTCTATGCGCCTATGGACGCAACTATGCCGATATCAAGATTAAACAGCATACTCGGCGTAATAAAAGCAGATTTTATGCTTGTTGACAAAGAGCATCTTGAAACGGCAAAAAAACTTGACTTTTGCGGAAAAATTATTATTATAGAAGATATAATCGACACTCAACCTGATGAAGAATTGCTCAAAAAGGCTTCAATGGGACTTACCGAGATTTCGCCGCTTTATGTGATTTTCACCTCAGGCTCAACAGGTGTGCCAAAGGGTGTTATCACCTCGCATCATTCGCTGATGTGCTACATTGACGCTGTGTGCAAGGTGCTTGACATAAACGAAAGCGATGTGCTGGGCAACCAGTCGCCGCTTGACTATATTGCCGCAGTGAGGGACATTTACCTGCCTCTTAAGACGGGTGCGTCAACGGTTATTATCCCAAAGAATGAGTTTTCAATGCCGACAGAGCTTTTTGAAACTCTCAATAAGAACAGAGTTACTACGCTTTGCTGGAGCGTTGCAGGCATTGAGCTTCCTGCAAAGCTCGGCGCATTTGACTGCATAAAGCCCGAATATCTCAAAAAGGTATGCTTTTCAGGCTCGGTTATGCCCTGCAAATACCTTAAAATCTGGCAGGACAATCTGCCCGATGTTCTGTATGTAAACCAGTACGGCCCGACAGAGGCGACAGCCTCCTGCACCTACTATGTCGTTGACAAAAAGGTGGACGAGTCTACGGTTCTGCCAATCGGTACGCCGTATGAGAACTATTCCGTTATACTCCTCAATGATGACGGAACGCAGACTCCCGACGGCGAAATCGGCGAAATTTGCGTTAAAGGTCCGATTCTTGCACTCGGCTACTACGGCGATGTGCAGAGGACAAGCGAGTCGTTCATTCAGAATCCACTCAATCCCAACTACCGTGAGCTTATCTACAAAACAGGCGACCTCGGAAGCATAGGCGAGGACGGTCTGCTGATGTTCCACGGCAGAAAGGACAGGCAGATTAAGCATATGGGACACCGCATTGAGCTTGGCGAAATTGAGGAAACCGCCAAGAAGATTGACGGTATGGGCGAGTGCTGTGCGCTGTATAACAAGGAAAAGGAGCATCTTTATCTTTTCTATACAGGCGATGTTCAGTCCAAGGATATTGTTCTTCATTTCAGAAAGGTTCTTCCTGCGTTTATGGTTCCGAGAAAGCTGGTTGCTCTTGAGGAGCTTCCCAAGCTTCCGAACGGAAAGCTTGATATGCAGAGCCTTAAGGCAATGTTTAAGTAAAAGCAGAGAAAAAATGTAGGGAACAGTCTTGACTGTTCCGCTGATGCACAGACATTTTTTAAAACCTTCGGAACGGTCAAGACCGTTCCCTGCTCTAAGGCAGAATAAATCAAATGTTTAGTGCTTAAAAGATGATACTACAGACAAAAAACAGAAATATATACTATTATGATTAAAAGGAGAAATTACAATGGACGAATTAATGGAAATTCTTGAGGAATTAAGACCTGATGTTGACTTTGAAAATGAAACTGCTCTTATTGACGACGGTGTGCTCGATTCCTTTGACATCGTAGCGCTTGTCGGTGAGCTTAACGACGCTTTTGATATTGAGATTAAGCCCAACAACCTTGTTCCCGCTAATTTCAATTCGGCAAAGGCTATGATGGCTCTTATTGAACAGCTTCAGGACGAATAATGAGGTAATTATGAATGAATCTTTATTAAAGGAGCTTGCATTGCAGCTCGATACTCCGTCATATGTGTTTGATATTGACGAGTTCAAAAAGCGTGCTCAGCTTGTAAAGAAGGAATTCGGCGAAAAGACAGGAATTTGCTTTTCTATAAAAGCAAATCCCTTTTTGCTGTCCTGCCTTCCCGACTGCTTCGACAAAATCGAGGTTTGCAGTCCGGGAGAGCTTACAATCTGCGAAAAGACAAATGCAGATATGAATATGGTGATTTTTTCCGGTGTAAACAAGACGGAAGCTGATGTTGAGCGTGCAATGGACGATAAGGTCGGCACATTTACTGCGGAGAGCTATCTGCATCTGAAGCTCATAAATGAAAGCGCATTAAAAAGGGGAATTAAGGTTCCTGTGCTTGTAAGGCTTACAGGCGGCAGTCAGTTCGGTATGGACGAGGCTGATGTGCTTGATGTCATCAAAAATCGTGAAAGCTACGGCGGAATCGAGATTGTCGGTCTGCACTATTTTACAGGCACTCAGAAGAGAAAGCCTGCCGTAATCGAAAAGGAGCTTAACTATGTTTCCGAGTTTATCGGCAGAGTTAAGGACGAGCTTGGCTTTGAGCTTGAAAAACTTGAGTACGGAACGGGGCTTGCCGTTGATTATTTCAGCGATGACGCAGACGCTGCCGAGGAGGAACGGCTTGCGGCAGTTGCCGTAAAAATCAGAGAGATTGCAGAAAAGGTAAAGCTGACCGTTGAAATGGGCAGGTTTTTTGCCGCTCCCTGCGGTTACTATTTCACAAGGGTTATGGACACAAAGACCAACTGCGGAGTGAACTACGCTATCGTTGACGGCGGTCTTAACCAGCTCAAGTATGACGGACAGCTTCAGGGTATGCAGATTCCCATTATCGCTCACATCAAGGGCGAGGGCAACACAGCAAATGACGCTCCCGAAAAGTGGACGCTTTGCGGAAGTCTTTGCACAACTAATGATATTCTTGCGAGAAATGCCGAATTTTCTTCGCTTGAAATCGGAGATATTCTCGTATTTAAACGCACAGGCGCATATTCGGCTATGGAGGGAATGGCTGTGTTCCTCAGCAGAGAAATGCCGGTTATTTCAACCTATTCACAGGAAAACGGTTTAAAGATTTTAAGGGAAATGATTTTTACCGATATTTTTAACACACCGTCTGTATAATTGTTTAAAAGGGTAGGGTGAGAGCTTGACTTATACATCGCTGAATTTTATTCTGTTCGTTGCCGTAACAGTGCTCGTTTACTTCCTGTTTCCGCTTAAAAAGCAGAAATGGTCGGTACTGCTTGTGGCAAGCTATGTTTTCTATCTTTTTGCAGGCTACAAATATGCGGCGTTCATTGTTTTTACAACGGTAAGTACATATCTTGTGGCACTGTGGATAGACAGGATTGCACAAAAATCAAAGGCAACGCTCAAGCTGAACAAGCAGGAGTGGGACAGAGATAAGAAAAAGAAGTTCAAAAACTCAATAAAGCATAAAAAGCGCCTTGTTATGGCGCTTGCACTCGTTGTCAACTTCGGCATACTTGCGTTTCTGAAGTATTACAACTTCTTTGCCGGAAGCCTTAATGACATTATGGGAATGTTCGGAATCGGATTTTCGGCTCCCACACTCAAGCTCTTTTTACCGCTCGGTATTTCGTTCTACACCTTCCAGTCAATGGGATATATTGTAGATGTTTATCG
>CALZCU010000070.1 GCA_945632055.1 uncultured Ruminococcus sp.
CATAAGCTGATGCCAGCCTGCGTCGTTTCTGATGCCCCACAATGCTCTTCTTACTGCGCCGACCATATCCTTAACATCGTAATTCTTGAAGGTGAAGCCGTTGCCGTAGTTATCTGCACTGTCAAATACTGAATCCTTAAGACCGCCTACCTCACGCACTACGGGAATTGTTCCGTAGCGGAGCGCAATCATCTGTGCAAGACCGCACGGCTCCTGCTTTGAAGGCATAAGGAAGATATCAGCACCCGAATAAATCTTGCGTGCAAGCTCGGGAACAAAGCCCTGACAGAAGCAAAGTCTGCCCGGATATTTTGCCTGCATATAGTTGAAGTAATCAACATACTCCTTGTCGCCTGAGCCGAGAATTACAAACTGCATATTCTCTGTGTTCATAAGCTCCTCAAGTCCCATTCTCACAAGGTCAAGTCCTTTATGACCGACAAGGCGAGTTACCATTCCGACAATCGGAACATCCCAGCGCTGTTCAAGGCACAGACGCTCCTGCAAGGCTCTCTTACACTCGCCCTTACCGCTCATATCGTCCTTTGAATAGTTGCGGTAGAGCTGATAGTCTGTTTCGGGGTTGTAGCTTACTAAATCTATGCCGTTTTTGATTCCGCACAGCTTGTAGTGGCGAAGATTAAGCTCATCGTGAAGTCCCCAGCTGTACCACGGATCTCTGATTTCAGCCGCATAGCTCGGTGATACTGTCGAAACACGGGTTGAGGTTTCGATTGCACCCTTCATCATATTGAGCTTGCCGTTCATCTCCAGAATCTTTTTCTCGGAATCGGGAATACCTACGCACTCAGTGTTAACCTCCCAGCCGTACTGTCCCTGATACTGAATGTTGTGGATTGTGAACAAGCTCTTGATGTTGTAATACCAAGGTCTGTGTGAGTAGAAAAGATAGTAGTAAACAGGCACAAGAGCAGTCTGCCAGTCGTTGCAGTGAATGATATCGGGGTGGAAATCAATGTACGGGAGCATTTCAAGAATTGCACGGGAGAAGAAAGCAAATCTCTCTGCATCATCATAATGACCGTAAAGAGTGCCTCTCTTGAAGTAGTACTCATTATCAATGAAGTAGTATGTGCAGTCATTCCATCTTGCCCAGAAAAGTCCGCAATACTGATGACGCCATGCAACAGGCACAGTGAAGTTTGTAATAAAGTTGAGTGAGTTTCTGAGACTCTGAGGCATTGTACCGTAAAGCGGAACAACTATTCTGCAGTCCTGTCCCTTTCTGCACAGGGTATGCGGCAGACTTCCTGCAACATCTGCAAGACCGCCGCTTCCGCAGTAGGGATTAGCCTCCGAAGCACAGTATAAAATTCTCATTTGTTTGTCCTCCAATTATACAACAGATTTTTTTGCGATGTAGATAGGATACGAATCAAAGCCCATCAGTGAACGGTCGTCCTTGATTGTAACATCCTTATCAATAATAATATAATTTAAATTGGTATTACATCCGATTTTTGTGTCCTGCATTACAATGCAGTTGCTAATCTTGGCTCCCTCACCGACATAAACACCCTTTGAAAGCACACAGTTTTCAACCTCGCCGTCGATTACACAGCCCTGTGCGATGATTGAATTTTTCACACTGCTTGTCAATCCGTATTTTGACGGAGCGTCATCTCTGACCTTTGTGTAAATCGGGCGCTTGGGATTGAACAGCTCATCTCTTACTTCCTTCTTCATCAAATCCATATTGAACTCGAAGTAATCGTTAATCGAGCTGATTGCCGCACAGTAGCCCTTGTTTTCATAGGCATAAACCTTAAGTCTGCCGACAGCGTTCTGAAGGATTCGCTTTATATCAAGCTGGTTAAGGCTGAGAGCGTTTCTGATTTCCTCCATCAGCAGGCTCTTTTTGATAAGAACTGTTCCACAGAAATGGTTAACCTCTTCACATCCCGTATCGGGCTTAATGAAAATCTGCTCAACCTTGCCGTTTTTATCAGCATCAATTGTCACAGGATGCTCATAGCCGCTTGGTACAACCCATTTTTTATAAACGAGCGTAATATCTGCGTCATTTTTTGAATGGAAATCAAAAACTGTGCTGTAGTCGAAATTTGTAACGATATTACCGGGAGTAATCAGTACATACTCCTCACGGCTGTTCTCAATATAGCCGTGCATATTGTAGATTGTTTCAACATAGTTTGAGAAGGTCTTGCCGCCGTAGGGAGGAAGAATTGTAAGATTGCTCCTTCTCTTTGAAAGGTCATAAGCACTGCCTGAGCCGACATGGTCCATAAGCGAGAGAAAATTGCTTTTTGCAACGATTCCAACATTATTGATACCGGAATTTGACATATTTGAAAGGACAAAGTCAATTAGTCTGTATTTTCCGCCAACCGGAATACTTGCGGTTGTTCGGGAAGCCGAAAGCTCCGGAATTTTGTCGTCAAGCGTACCGGCAAACACAAAGCCGAGAACATTATTACTTCTCATTACCGGTCACCTCCGTTTCACTGTCTATCATTTGATTTGCCTTAACAACAGTGTTGTCGGCAATAGTTGTATTTGCACCTATTACGGTAATTCCCCAATTGTCCTTGTCTTCAGCATTTTCAGGCTTTTCGCCTACAACTGCATTTTTGCCGATTACCGTATTCTCTGCAACGATTGCATACTGAACAACTGCGCCGTCTTCAATCACAGCACCGGGCATAATGATTGAAGAATTAACAGTTGCATTTTTACCGATTGTAACGCCTGCAAAGAGAATTGAAAATTCAAGATTTCCGTAAACATTGCATCCGTCTGCAACAAGCGAGTTCTGAATATTTGCTTCGCTCGAAACATAGTGAGGCGGCATCATAGGATTGCGTGAATAAATATCCTTGAGGTCAAGAGTAACATTCGGGTCGAGCAAGTCCATATTTGCCTCCCAAAGGCTGTCTATGGTTCCTACATCCTTCCAATATCCCTCAAACGGATAGGCAAACATTCTCTCACCTGCGTTAAGCATTGCAGGCAAAACATCCTTTCCGAAGTCGTGGCTTGAAGCCTCTTTTGCGTCGTCCTCGGTCAGATACTTCTTAAGCTCTTTCCAGCTGAAAATGTAAATACCCATTGAAGCATTTGTGCTTTTCGGATGCTCAGGCTTCTCGTCGAACTCGTAAATTTCTCCGTTTTCATATGTATTCAGAATACCGAAGCGTGAAGCCTCTTCAAGCGGAACATCAATTACGGCAATTGTGCATGCCGCATTCTTATCCTTGTGAAATTCAAGCATCTTGTTGTAGTCCATCTTATAGATATGGTCGCCCGACAGAATTACAACATATTCAGGGTCATAACGCTCAATGTAATTAATATTCTGGTAGATTGCATTGGCTGTGCCTGAATACCAGTCAGCTCCGTCAACAGCCTGATAAGGGCTTAAGCAGTTTACACCCGAGTGCATACCGTCAAGATCCCAAGGCTGACCGTTGCCGATGTATTCATTGAGAATTAACGGCTGATACTGAGTGAGAATACCCACCGCTTCGATTCCTGAATTTACGCAGTTTGACAGGGGGAAGTCAATTATGCGATACTTTCCGCCGAATGGAACGGCGGGCTTAGCCAGCTTTTTTGTAAGCACGCCAAGACGGGAGCCTTGGCCGCCTGCAAGAAGCATAGCAACTACTTCCTGTTTTGGAAACATTTAAAATACCTCCGATTTATATTTATATTAATTTTATTTGCTGATTCTATGTAATATAAGCTATGTTTTACTCCTGCGGAGGAGCAAGCCCTTCGACGCATTTCAGATAAATTACGCTCATAGGCGGCAAAGTAAGCTCAATACACTGATTGCATCCGTGAATCTTCATAATTTTAGGAAGAATATCTCCTCCGTTTACAATGCCCGTACCGCCGTACTCGACTGCATCTGATGTGAACACCTCAGCATATCTGCCGTATTTTGTAACACCAATAATATATTTTTCGTGTCTGACAGGCTGAAAATTACACACAGCTATGATTTCCTCGCCCTCACTGTCCGTACGCTTGAACGCAATTACGCTGTTGATGTAATCATCGTGATGAATCCAATCAAAGCCCTTCCAGATTGAGTCAAGCTCATAGAGCGGTTTATTTTCAAGGTAAAACCTGTTAAGGTCACAGAAAAATCTTTTCAGACTTGCGTGCTTTTCTTTTGAGAGTAAATCCCACTGAATTTCAGCGTCTGCGTCCCATTCATCAAACTGACCGATTTCAGTGCCCATAAAAACAAGCTTTTTGCCCGGATGAGCATACATATATGTAATAAACGCCCTTACGCCTGCAAACTTTTCATCAAACTCGCCCGGCATTTTTCCGATTAGTGAGCCTCTTCCTCTTGCAACCTCATCGTGAGAAACAGGGAGAATAAAATGCTCGGAAAACGCATAGAAAAAGCTGTAGGTCAGGTTGTCGTGATTAAACGGTCGCCAGGCAGGATCGAGCGACATATAATTGAGCATATCGTTCATCCAACCTCTGTTCCACTTGAAGTCAAAGCCAAGTCCTCCGTCAGCAACAGAGTGAGTGAGCTTTGGCCAGGAAGTGTTTTCCTCCGCAAACATCAAAGCATTAGGACAGAAAAGATGAACAGCCGTATTCAGATGCTTTACAAAATTGATAGCCTCAAGATTTTCCTTGCTGCCGTATTTGTTAGGCTGCCACTCGCCGTCCTCCTTGCCGTAATCAAGATAGAGCATTGAGGAAAGTGAACCCACTCTCAAGCCGTCAATGTGATATTCCTTCAGCCAGAACATTGCCGATGAAACAAGAAAGCTGATTACCTCATTTTTTGCGTAGTCGAACAGGCAAGTGCCCCACTCTGAATGTTCACCTCTGATTGGATCCTCGCTTTCAAAAAGAAAAGTTCCGTCAAATTTGATAAGTCCGTAAGCGTCTTTCGGGAAATTTGAAGGCACCCAATCAAGAATAACGCCGATATTTTCCCTGTGAAGCCTCTCGACAAAGTATTTAAAGTCATCAGGCTTGCCGTAACGAGCGGTTGGAGCGAAATAGCCTGTTGTCTGAAAGCCCCAGCTTCCGTCAAAGGGATATTCGGTTATCGGCATAAGCTGAATGTGAGTATAGCCCATTTCCTTTATGTACGGAATCAGCTCGTCTGCGAGCGTGTGATAATCAAGAAAGCCACCGTCAGCATTTTTTCTCCACGAACCAATGTGCATTTCATAAATATTCATCGGAGATTTGTTTTTATCCCACTGCAAGGCTTGCTCGCACCAAGAGGAATCCTCCCAATCATAATTATTTATGTCATACACAACCGAAGCATTTTCGGGAGCTGTCTGAGAATAGAAAGCAAAAGGATCAGCTTTGAAAAGCTTTTCAGAAGAAGGAGTTTCGATGCAGTATTTGTAAGCATCTAAGGGCTTAATTCCTTTAATAAATAATTCCCAAACACCTGACTCAAGCTTATTCATATAATTTGAGGTTTCATCCCAATTGTTAAAGCTGCCTGCAACAGACACGCTCAAAGCATTAGGCGCCCAAACTCTGAAAACTGCGCCGTTTTCGCCGTTGCGGCTGATTATATGCGCTCCGAAATAATTATAAGCGCAAACAGAATCGCCGCAGGAAAACAGTTCAAACGCAGAACGGTCATCGTTTAAGCTGTAGTTCATAGGTTCAACTCCTCAAAAAACAATACTGTCAATATTTAAATATATTTATAATAATATAATACCAAAAATATATGTTGATTTCAAGCAAATTCAAAAATTTTTAAACTATTTTTTCGTGTATTTTTTATAAATAGTATACAAAACCTGCAAAATCACAAAGTAATTTACACAATTATCAAAATAATTCGTAATTATTACAAATTTTGTGGTGCAGAAAGTCACCACTCAGAATAACAACTTTGGGTACGAAAACATTTTACGAAAAAAATCTGCGGCACTCAAAATTTTGAGTGCCGCAGAAAGATGCTGTTAATTTATTATTAAGTTGTAATAACTAATAGTAAATTTGATTTAGCGGTCAATTACTTAAGATAATCTGATGTTCCGCCGATTGCACCGTCGATGCCTTTGAAGCCTGATGCACAGCAAACATATACTCTCATATTAGCCTTACCGATTGTAGGTACTGTGAGTGTTCCGTTTGTAACTGACTGAACATCACCTGTTACAG
>CALZCU010000071.1 GCA_945632055.1 uncultured Ruminococcus sp.
CTCAGGAACGTAAGGCAGGAATGTTTTGGGTGCGCTGGGAAGCTCACGCTCCTGCGCTCTGCCCTTATAATTTTCCCAAACGCTGATAATTTCCTCGACAGAGGGCTTCTTTACGCCGTCCTTGAACGACATAAATACAGCGGCTGTGTGGCCGTCTGAAACGGGAACACGAATACACTGTGATGTAATTGAAATATCATCTGTGTTGACGATTTTATCGCCCTCGATATGTCCCCAGATTTTGAGCGGCTCTTTCTCAGACTTCTCTTCCTCGCCGCCGATGTAGGGGATTACATTGTCAATCATCTCAGGCCATGTATTAAAGGTTTTGCCTGCGCCCGAAATTGCCTGATATGTGCAGGCAAGCACCTTGTCTACGCCAAGCTCCTTAAGAGGATTGATTGCAGGAACATAGCTCTGAAGCGAGCAGTTCGACTTAACTGCAACAAAGCCTCTCTTTGTGCCGAGGCGTTTTCTCTGAGCGTCGATGATTTTGATGTGATCTGCATTGATTTCGGGAATTACCATAGGTACATCCTCTGTGAAACGGTGTGCAGAGTTGTTTGAAACAATCGGGCACTCAGCCTTTGCATATTTTTCCTCAAGAGCCTTTATTTCGTCTTTTTTCATATTAACGGCGCAGAAGCAGAAATCAACCTTTGAAGCGACCTCCTCAACATTTTCTGCGTCAAGAATTACCATATCCTTATATTTTTCGGGAAGCTCAGCAGTCATATGCCATCTGCCCCCAACAGTTTCGCCGTACTTTTTGCCTGCGCTTCTTGCGCTTGCCGCAAGTGCTGTTACCTCAAACCAAGGGTGATTTTCAAGCAGGAGAGCAAAACGCTGTCCTACCATACCTGTTGCTCCGATAATACCTACCTTGTACTTTTTCACAATAATTCCTCCGAATTAAACAAATTTACAAAAAGCAGTTGCCTTATTCGATTAAATATTATATTATAGAAACAGTGTGCTGAAAACACCGAATTATACGATAAGCCATACTACCATCAAAGGCTGTTTCCGTTATTTGTACGGTTTTGCCTTAGAATATAATATACCATTTTACGCAGACAATGTCAATTATTTTACTGATTTGTATTAAAATAAATTATTTTTTTGTGAGGATAAAATGAAAACAAGCGACTTTTATTATGATTTGCCAAAGGAGCTGATTGCTCAGACCCCTCTTGAACCGAGGGACAGCTCAAGACTGCTGGTGCTCGGCAGGGAAAGCGGAGAAATAGAGCATAAGCATTTTTACGATATTATTGATTTTCTTAACCCCGGAGATTTGCTTGTGTGCAACGATTCAAGGGTGCTTCCTGCAAGGATTTTCGGAATCAAGGACAAAACAGGTGCGAGGGTTGAGTTCCTGCTGTTAAAGCAGATAAGCGGAAACAGGTGGGAAACGCTGTGCAAGCCGGGAAAGAAGGCAAGAGAGGGTGCATCATTCACCTTTGGTGACGGACTTCTGAGAGCGACCGTTGCCGAGGTTAAGGATGACGGCAACAGGATTGTTGACTTTGACTGCGACGAAAGCTTTTTTGCCGTTCTTGACAAAATCGGTCAGATGCCGCTCCCTCCCTACATCACCGAGGAGCTGAAAAACAAGGAGAGATACCAGACTGTTTACAGCCACGAATTAGGCTCTGCCGCTGCGCCCACAGCAGGACTGCACTTTACCGATGAGCTTATGGACAGAATCAGGGAAAAGGGAATTAACATTGCCTATGTGACTCTCCATGTCGGCTTGGGAACATTCAGACCTGTTAAGGTTGACGATGTTACAAATCATAAAATGCACAGCGAGCATTACGAAATTCCTGCCGAAACCGCAAGGCTCATTAACGAAACAAGGAAAAACGGAAAGAGAGTTATTGCAGTAGGCACGACCTCGTGCAGAACGCTTGAAAGCGTTGCAAGCCTTTACGGAGAAATAAGAGCCTGTGAGGGCTTCACCGATATTTTTATTTATCCGGGTTATAAGTTCAAGGTGCTTGACGGACTTATAACAAATTTTCATTTGCCAGAAAGCACGCTGATTATGCTTGTTTCCGCCTTTGCAGGCTACGACAACATTATGAACGCATACAAAACTGCCGTTGACGAAAAGTACAGGTTTTTCTCTTTCGGCGACGCAATGTTCATTTCTTAGGAGGTTCTATGTTCAGGCTGATTAAAAAAGAGGGAAACGCTCGCAGAGGTGAGCTTGTAACTCCACACGGAACGGTGCAGACTCCTGCATTTATGAATGTTGCAACCTGCGGAGCAATCAAGGGTGCTGTGTCGGCTCTCGACCTCAAAGAATTAAGTGTCAGGTACAGCTTTGTAACACATATCACCTTCATTTAAGACCGGGTGACGACAAGGTTAAGCAGCTCGGAGGACTTCACAAATTCACTCGCTGGGACGGTCCTATCCTTACCGACAGCGGCGGCTTTCAGGTGTTTTCGCTTGCAAAGCTCAGAAACATCAAGGAGGAGGGCGTTTACTTCAACTCCCACATTGACGGAAGAAAAATCTTTATGGGACCCGAGGAGAGTATGAGAATACAGTCAAATCTCGGCTCGACAATTGCAATGGCTTTTGACGAATGTGTTGAAAATCCCTCTCCGTATGAATACACAAGGGACAGTGTTCAGAGAACAACTCGCTGGCTGAAACGGTGCATAACGGAAATGGACAGGCTGAAAAGCCTTGACGGCACTTTAAACAAACAGCAGATGCTATTTGCAATCAATCAGGGCGGTATATTCAGGGATTTGAGAATCGAGCATATGAAGGAAATTGCCGACCTCAATCTTGACGGCTACGCAATCGGCGGTCTTGCAGTCGGCGAGCCTGCCGAAACGATGTATGAAATCATCGAAGCCGTTGAGCCGTTTGCTCCGAAGGATAAAACCCGCTACCTTATGGGGGTCGGCACTCCCGTAAATATTCTCGAAAGCGTTGCAAGGGGTGTTGACTTGTTCGACTGCGTTATGCCGAGCAGAAACGCAAGACACGGTCAGCTTTTCACCTGGGACGGTGTGAGAAATCTTAACAATGCAAAGTATGAAACAGATGAAAGTCCGATTGACGAGCACTGCGACTGCCCTGTCTGCAAGAGCTTTTCGAGGGCATATATCCGTCATCTGCTGAAAAGCGGCGAGATGCTTGGTATGCGCCTTGCTGTACTGCATAATCTTTACTTTTACAACAATCTTATGGAAGTCATAAGAGAAAAGCTTGACAACGGAACCTTTGCGGAATTTTATGAGAAATACAGAAATATTCTCGGAGTAAGAATTTAATTTGAATTTTTTTTGAAAAAACTTGAAACCGAGTGATAAAACTGATATAATCAATATATTGTATGAAAGGAATGAAGTATATGACAAACATTTTACCTAACTTTGCAGAGGCACAGCCGGCAAACAACACAAACGGATTAATTTTGATGATTGTTATTTATGCTGCAATTTTTGCCGCTCTCTATTTCTTCTTAATCAGACCTAATTCAAAGAGAAAAAAAGAAGAAGCAATGATGAGAAACTCAATCGAAATCGGTGATGAAATCACAACAATCGGCGGTATTATGGGCAGAGTTGTTGCAATTAAGGACGACGAGGACGCTATCATTGTTGAAACAGGCTCGGACAGAGTAAAGATGAAATTCAAGAAGTGGTGCATTTCCACCGTTGACACAGTTAAGGAACAGCCTGAGAATGCAAAGGCTGAGAAGAAGAGCTTTTTCGGCAAAAAGAAAAGCGATGATGCTGAGCCGAAAACAGAAACAAAGGAATAATTTCAGAATTAATAACAATATCCCCGAATATAATGTATCAGATTATATTCGGGGGTGTTTTTTTGTCTGATAAAAAATTGCTTTTGAAAGCTGTTTTGTTCGGAACAGTCTGCGGACTGCTTGTTTCCGTAATTCTGACCTGCATTATGTCGGTTTTTGTTATGACCTGCGGACTGCTTCCGACAGAGCTTACAAGCTATATTGCTGTTTGTCTGCTTTCGCTCGGCGCATTTTCGGGAGGGGTAATTACAAGCAGAATCACAAAATCTGCGGGACTTGTTGTGGGGTTGATTACAGGCTTTGCAATTTTTCTGCTGATAACGATTATGGGTATGATTAACAGCAGTGATTCCGTTACGCTCCTCACTCTGCTGAGATTTTTTGCGGTAATTTTATCGGGCGGAGCAGGCGGAATTGTAGGACTCAGAAGAAAAGAAAGAATACACATAAAATAGTCGAGTGCCTCGACACGCAGTTCGGCGGTGTACCACCGCAGGTAATTCGAGCAGACAGGTTGATTTTGTCAGCACTTAGATGCCCGACCGTTTTCGAGCAATTTCCTATAAAAGTTAAACAGCGAGAGGTATTGATTGCTCCTCTCGCTGTTTCTGTCGTTAATCGGTATTATTTTTCAATAAGCTTCTGAATTTCGAGTGCCTTGCCAAGGTCACCGTCAACTAAAAGTTTACCGTCTGTAAAAGCCGCAACAGGGTCAAGTCTGCCGTGCACAATTTCAAGGAAAAGCCTTGACAAGTACAACATTAAATCTTTACACACACGCAGTACAGGCGGCAAATGTAAAAGCTGTTAATGTTATAGCTGATTTACTCAACGGCAAGGCGGCATAATTATACTAAATAAGACCCACGAATAAGACCCACAGGCACGAATTAAAAAAAGAAAATCCCGAAAGCCCAGTATTTATCGGACTTCCGAGATTCAAAGAGTTGGTGCGAGTGACGGGACTTGAAGAAATAAAAACACATTTCACTATTTTTCATAATGTGTCAAAAACCGCATAAACAAGCCGTTTTTATCATTTTGTTGTTACACAGTATTTCATAACATTACATTATAATAAAGACCATATAAAGACCACAGAACATTATAAATGAAGTGCGGATAGCTTATGAATTGTTACCAAAAGTAATTGGATATTGATAAATAAAAGGTTATGAAAGTTTGTAGCTTTTTATTTGTTAATAACTTAAAATCACACTTTTAATTATACCCCATATTTAGCTTATATTGCATTTTTCTCTTAAAAGGTAAACTATACTACTAAAGCATAAAAACCTCACACAGGTCAATTCTCGGCTTGTATGGGGTATTTTTGTTTTATGAGTCTGTAATGAAGTGTAAAGAAGTGTTGAATTGAAAATCGAATACAGTTTAACATATAGACTTACTAATTATAATTCTTTACAAGAATATTATACACTATTACCATTTAAAAAACAAGTCTTTTTTTAATTTAATTTTGCGGTATTATAATAATGAACTTTTAGCGAGTGAACACATTATAACGGTTAGTGTTTTAGGCTTGCGATTAATAGATTAAGTTGGTATATAGTTACCATCGAAATAAAGAGAAATCGAAAGTTTAAACACCCCCTATTTTAATCAAGTGAGGTGATACCCCCCAGCATAGCATACTTTATTACTACATGCACAAAAATCCGATAGAGGGCAATTATAACGAAAAGAGAGGTAAATAAAAATGAAACCTAAAGAAAAATATTTCCACAACAGAGAAAAGTTAATTAATTATGTTGAGCAGTCAAAATCACCCGAATTGAAAAAGTTTGTTGATACTTTACTGATGCTTGAACGATGGAGAGAAAACAGACCACAGGCAAAATTATCAATCGACATAGGAAAGGCAGAGTTTGAAAATGGTAAATTGATAAAATTTTATTCTGACTTAAGTAGCAGAACAGACAATCCGACTGTTTTTGTTGACGCTTATAAGAACGAACCGCTAATTGCAATTCAGGATGGATCGCATCACAACGAAACTATTGTTTTAGTTAATTTGACCGACATCACCGATTTAAAGGTTGACAAGCAACATACTGAAACGGCTATATATTTTGCTTGTACTTTCCATTCGAAGTATAATAATCAAGATTATAGTATTTATTTAAAAGTCACGAAATAAACAGAGTATAACAAAAACGCTTTACAATGATTAGTATGTTGTAGAGCGTTTTTGTTATGTATAAAGTGTATAAATTTGACGTTAAATATTTTAGTACCAAAAGTTATTAAA
>CALZCU010000072.1 GCA_945632055.1 uncultured Ruminococcus sp.
ACAACCAAATCTATTGTTTTCATTATATATCACCCTTTTCAATATATCATTATAACAAACCTCAACAAAAAAGTCCACAATTTTTCCTCAAATAATCGAGTTCCTCAACACGCAATTTGCGCAGACAGGCTGATATTATCAAACCTTCTTTGCCCGACCGTTTTCGAGCAATTTTCTATGAGGTAATAAAGTCGAATGCCTCGACACGCAATTTGCGCAGACAGGCTGATATTATCAAGCCTTCTTTGCCCGACCGTTTTCGAGCAATTTTCTATGAGGTAATAAAGTCGAGTGCCTCGACACGCAATTCGAGCAGACAGATTGTAATTTTCAAGCCTTCTTTGCCCGACCGTTTTCGAGCAATTTTCTATGAGGTAATAAATGAAACGGTGCAGATTACTCAAAATCGCACCGTTTCATTTTTAATCATAATTACATACATTTAGTTTTCTGTATAAATCACAAGCTCGCTTTTCATTCCGTTAAGCTCTATGATATTTTCTGCATCGTCAGTGCAGAAAGGCTCAGTCTTTGCTCCGCCCTTTTCATAGGAAATGCATGTTCCGATGCCCTTTTTCACTGCCGCAAAGGAAGCGTTCTCAGGCACACAAATTCTTGATGTTGCCGAAATCTGATTAATCTCAACAGCGCCGCACAGAGTTTTGCATACTATATTCATATCAAGGTTACAGTCAATTTCAACCGTTCCCTTAACTCCGTCAAGGAGAATATTCTGTGTTTTTGCTTCAAGCTCAATGCTTTCGCAGTCCAGCGAATGAACCTCAACACTGCCTGCATTTACAGACATTTCAATTTTGCCGATATATTTATTCGGAAGCTGAATAAAAGCCATTATCTCTTCCTTTGCAACAGCCTCCGTCATTCCGTTTTTACGGCTGATGTCAATATCAATATGATTTTTCGAGTCGTCAATCTTAACCTTAAAATCGCTTTGAAGCTGTGCAAGTGTGTTTGAAGCAAGGCGAACACGGATTTTTCTCCGTCATATCCGCACAGGGACAGAGTGTTTGCACCGCCTAAATTCATATCATAGCGTTTAACCTGGTCAATGTCATACTCCGTAACGCTTTCATATATATAGTCGGTCTGGTTTTTTTCTACCTTTTCATTTGAGAGCAGTTCGTCAAGAGAAATATTGAAAAGCGCAGACACAGCTATCATATTTTCAATATCGGGAATACCTGCTCCCGTTTCCCACTTTGTAATTGCCTGCCTTGAAACACCTATTTTCTCGGCGAGCTTTTCCTGCGACATTCCTGACTTTTTGCGGATTGATTTTAATTTTTCTGAAAATGTCATTTTAATGACCTCCTTAAGTTGATGCCTTGATTATAGGTTACTGTGCTTTACATTACAAGCAATTACGGTTTGCATCTGTATTTTTTCTGCTACTTTGCGTAGCAATTCAGTGTTTATCGGGGTTTATGTTAATTTCTGCTTTTTATTAGGTATTAGTATTAAGCGGTATAAGTGAAAGCCGACGGTAATGTAGAACCACAAAACCATCGGCTAAACTATAGTTTATAGTAATCACTCAGCTGACTTGATGATTACGGTTGACTGGGCAGGCATTGTGAGCTTGCCGTCCTTAAGCTCAATATGCTTATCTATGCTTTCAGGCACAAGGTCAGCTCTTACAACAGGATTTTTAATCATATCATCGGTAATCGTAATCTCAGACTCGCTCTTTGAATTGAAATTGTGAATTACAAGGAGCTTTGAGCCTTCATACTCAGTGTAGTATGCGCCGATTTTCTTGTTGTCAAAGCTCTGCTGTCCCGTAATTGTTCCTCTTGCAAGCTCGGGATTCTGATTTTTGATTTTGATTATTCTGCGGTAATAGTTGAGCAGAGAATCCTTGTCCTCAAGCTGCTGCTTGACTCCTCCGCCTGTCGGCTCGTCAAATTCGTCGCCGACGCCGTTTACAAATATGTTCGGCATTTTGTCGGTATCAAAAATCATAGCCGTTCTGTAGGCAGAGTCGCTTGTCGTGTTGGGAGCTTTAATTCCGATTTCCTCACCGTAATAGATGAACGGATTTCCGGGGAAGAGCATATACAGTGCCGCCGCAAGCTTCTGGTAGCCGAGTCCCTGCGGTTCAAGCGTGTTTGCAATTCTCACCTGGTCGTGATTCGAGAGGAAGAGAGCGTCAATTGCGTTTTCGTTAGACTCTTTCATCTTCTTCTCATAATTCATAACCTTTTTTACAATTGAAGCGCCGTTCTGAGAAATGAGGTTTTCAACAAACTGTCCCGATGACTGTGCGAATTTGAAGGCAAACTGACTGTCGATTCCCGACTTATACAGCTCTTCAATTTTAATATCATCGTCCCAGTTTTCGCCGACCATATAAACATCGGACTTGATGCCCTTGCAGGTGTCGTAGAACCACTTTAAAAATTCTGCTCCGTCAGTGGACTGATTTGAAAAATACTTGCAGGCGTCAAGTCTGAAGCCGCCTACACCTCTGTCGAGCCAGAATTTTGCAATCTTTGTAAACTCCTCACGGGTTTTCTTTGAATTAAGATTCCATTCAGGCATTTCGTGCGAGAAATTCGCCTCACACGCATAACCGTTAGAAAGGTTATTCACCTTTACGGTGGAATCAAAATAGCTTGTCTTGTGAATTTCAAAATACTCCGCATTGCCGTCGAGCTTGCCCTGCTCAACCTCCTCAACAGCCTTTAGATAAAGCGGATTTTCCGATGAAATGTGATTGAGAACAAGGTCAATAATCACCTTTATTCCTCTTTTGTCACACTCTGCAATCAGCTTGTCAAAATCATCGAGCGTTCCGAAATCCTCGTCAATGTCGTAATAATCCTCAACATCGTATTTGTGATATGACTTTGAGGGCATAATCGGAGTGAGCCAGATACCGTCAATTCCAAGGTCATTTCCCGAATTTGGGTCGCCGTCATTGAGATAATCAAGCTGTGAAATAATGCCCTGCAAATCACCGATGCCGTCATCGTTTGAATCACAGAATGAGTGCACAAATATCTGATAGTAGTTGCGGTATTTGTCGTTTGAAGCCTCAGCCTTGATATTTTCAATCGGGTCTGCAGAAGATTTGCTATCCGATTTTGCGGATTCCTCCTCAGAGCCGCAGCCGCTTAAAATACATCCTGCTGTGAGAACAGCGCAAAGCAAAAGTGAAATCAGTTTTTTCATTCTTTTGTATCCTTTCATAATGTAAACAGGGCGGCAGCCAATGACTGCCGCCCAAAAGAGCATAATATTGAATTAACCCTTAACGCCGCCGGCAGTAACGCCTTCAACATAATACTTCTGCATCTTGAGGAAGAGAAGTGTAATCGGAACGGCAACAACAACAGAACCTGCAAGGAACTGCTTGTAGTATGCGTTCATAAAGTCATTACTGAGCATTTTCTGCAAGCCGATGGCAACAGTGTAGTTGTCAAGATTATCACCCATAATAATCTTTGCGAGGATAAAGTCAGTCCACGGTCCGATAAATGATGTAAGTACCGTGTAAACTACGATAGGCTTTGACATCGGAAGAATAATCTTCCAGAAAATCTGGTTTTTGGTTGCACCGTCAATTGTTGCAGCTTCGTCAAGAGCCCTTGGAATCGTATCGAAGAAGCCCTTAGAAATCTGGAATCCCAGACCTGCACCGCAACTGTAGCAGATAACGAGTGCTACGAGAGTACCTGTAAGACCCATAGCCTTTAACAGATAGTAAATAGCAATCATTGTCATAAAGCCGGGGAACATACCGAGAATCATACCGACATTCATAAACTTTTTACGAGCGCTGAATCTCAGACGGCTGAATGCGTAGCTTACCATCAGCACTGAAATTGTTGAAATGATACAGCTGAAAATGGCAACAACGAATGTGTTTGCAAACCATCTCGGGAAGTTGATTGAGGCTGTACCGCCTGCGCCTGTGAAAAGGTCGATGTAGTTCTGGAATGTCCACTCGTGAGGGATGAGGTAATCAACTGAGATAAGACCCTCTGCTCTGAAGGAGTGCATCAGAAGGTAAGCAAATGGAGAAATCCAGATGATACCCATTACAGCGAGTAAAACATAGATGATGCCGTTCGCAAGATGTCTTCTTAACTTGTAGCTTTTTATCATGAGAACGCCTCCTCATCCTTCATCGATTTAGAATTGTTATAAACAATCAGCGACAGAGTAGCGCAGATGATGAATACCAGAATACCTATCGCCGCCGCAAGACCGTTGTCCTGTTTTTCCGACCCGACAGACAGCTTATACAGCCAGGTAACGAGAATATCGGTTTCGCCTGCCTGATACAATTCCGTAGATTTCGGATCACCGCCGGTTAGCAGGAAGATAACATTGAAGTTATTGATGTTGCCTACAAACTGAGTGATAAGCTGAGGTGTGGTAACGAAAATCATATACGGAAGAGTAATGCTGGTAAAGGTCTTGACAGGTCCTGCACCGTCGATTCGGGCAGATTCGTACAAGTCCTCCGGAATATTCATCAGAATACCCGACATAGACAGAATCGTGTATGGAATACCAACCCAGCAGTTTACAATAATTACCGTTAGTCGCGCGACAATCATATCATCGCTCAGGAATTTAATTTCCGGATTTCCTCCCATAAAATGTCCAAGCAAGATGTTTACAGCACCGTTTGTCTGGAGCATCTGGTTCATAAGAAGAAGTGATACGAACTGGGGAACAGCGATTGAAATAACGAAAAGTGTTCTCCATAAAGCCTTAAGCTTAATGCCCTTTTTGTTAATCATAAGGGCAACAATCATACCGAGTATGTAGTTTGAGAAGGTTGCAACAACAGCCCAGATGAGAGTCCATTTTGTCAGCTCAACAAAGGTGTAAGCCTTCTTTGCGCCCTGAACAACATTGAACAGCTCTCCGAAGTTCTGGAAACCAACCCAATGGAAAAGCTTGCCCGGAGGCATATGTGCCGAGTTAAAGTTTGTAAACGCAATAAGAATCATAAATATCAGAGGCAGGATATTGAAAATTGCAATCATAAGCACAGGGAAAGAAAGGAGTGTGATATGATATTTTCCGTCGAGGAAGTCCTTGATGTCCTGCTTGAGAGATGTAGGCTTTTCGCCGTTGGCTCTCATAACCTGATGACGGTAAGCGTCCTTGATATTTGAAATGTAAATTGCAAAAATTACAGCAGTGATAACAAGTGTAAGCACTGAATACAGAAGAATAAGCATTGAGTTCTGACCCTCGTGATATTCGGTCATACCAAGTTCATTAAATCTATATCCGCTTTCATCTGTTCCGAGTGTTAAAAAGTCTTTCAGATAGCCCCAGCCGAAGAAAACCATATACAGTGTATACAGCACTTCAGCTAAGAAGTAAATAATTCCCTTATAGTATTTGCCCTTGTGAATGTCACCGACACCAAACACTAAGTAAGAAAGTTTTGTAGCCCAGTCGCCTCTTACAAAGGTAACTCCGAAGTTCTTGAAGCCTCTGCCTATACCAACGAAAAATCCAACGATAGCTCTGCCGATAGCCTTGAAGAAGTTAGCTATTGAATGGGGAACACGCAGGATAAATCTTTTGAAATTATGGGCAAACCTCTGAAATGGATTGAGCTGTTTATATTCTACATATGTCATATAAGCTCTCCTTAATAAAGTCTGCAAATCTCTCATACCAATATCAGCTTAATGTTGAAAACCAAACCCCATTAACCCAAAATCAGCATTAATACACCAAACAAATAATATCTTTTATGCATTTCATAACAAAACATTATTCGTTTGGTGTATTAAGGCGGCAAAAGCCGCCTTTGTTATGAAACGCTTTAGAGTTTTTCTGCATTCGGGGCACCTTGCTTTCACAAAGCGCCCCGCAACATTACTTAATAGTATTCAGTCAATTTTCGCTGAATTAGCCTTCGTCACGAACGCTCTTGATTGTGTCCTCAAGAAGCTTCTTTGTAGCTGCTGCGTCATCAGCCTTCCACTTGTCTGATGTGAGCTCGTTGCCGAGTGTA
>CALZCU010000073.1 GCA_945632055.1 uncultured Ruminococcus sp.
CGATACCTGTCTTTTACGACTTGAGAAAAACCCGATGAGAATACTCGACTGCAAAAGTCCTGTCTGCTCCAAGATTGCCGAGGGTGCGCCGAAGATTACCGACTACCTCTGCGAGGAGTGCGAGGATCACTTCAAGGCTGTGCAGAGATACCTTGACAAAGCAGGAGTAAAATACACAGTCAACCCCACAATCGTGCGTGGACTTGACTACTACACCAAGACGGTTTTTGAATTTGTGACCGACTGCATAGGCGCACAGGGAACTGTCTGCGGCGGCGGAAGATATGACGGACTTATTGAGGAGCTGGGCGGCAAGCATATGCCCTCACTCGGCTTTGCAATGGGAATGGAAAGACTGCTGATGGTGATGGATAAGCAGGGAATAAAAATCCCGGATTTTGACGAGTGCAAGCTGTATATCGCAACTATGGGCGAGGGTGCAAAGGAAAAAGCGTTTGAGCTTGCAGGAGTTTTGCGTCAGTGCGGAATGATAATCGAAACCGACATTGTGGGAAGAGGACTTCGTGCGCAGATGAAGTATGCCGATAAAATCGGTGCGAAATATTCAATGGTGCTGGGCGACAACGAGCTTGAGCAGAATAAGGCGGTTGTCAAAAATATGAGCACAGGCAAGCAGACCGAGGTAAGCCTTGGTGAGGGCTTTATGGATGATTTTTTTGAGGTGATTACGACCGATGAGGACGAGCCGATAATGGCGTTCAAGTGGGAAAAGCAGGAGTAACAAAAACAATTAACAATTGAGGGTCGCTTCGCTCTGAATTTATATTAATGCGGATATTTTGGAAGTGTTTGATTGCTGTGGTGGAGTATATACAATGTTTACCTTAACAGTTCGTAGGGACACGGCGTGCCGTGTCCGGCAGTGAATATCCAGCATAAATGATTTTATTATTGTTACGGTAACATTCAATCGTATGGATTGGTTTGCGTGTTAAGGTTGTCGTTGCGGTTAACCCGGACACGGCACGCCGTGTCCCTACGAAGTTGTACTATCAGTCGGGATACCGTTCTATCAAATATATTCTAGCTGTCTGCCCGACTACAATTGTTAATTGTACATTGTAAATTGTTAATTGATTATTGATTTCGGTCGGGAAACTGAAATGATTAAAAACCAAGCTATCTGAACGAGTTAGCGATTATGATTTCCAAAACTAACACTTCGGTCGGGCAACTGAAATAATTAAAAATCAAGCTATCTGAACGAGTTAGCAATTATGATTTCCAAAACTAACACTTCGGTCGGGCAACTGAAATAATTAAAAACCAAGCTATCTGAACGAGTTAGCAATTGTGATTTCTAAACTGAACACTTCGGTCGGGAAACCGACATAACTAATAAACCCGAGCTGTCTGCTCGAACTAAAAAACTCGAACTAAAATAAGGAGAAATTTGAAATGGCTGAATTTATGACAGGCTTGAAGCGTACAAATTACTGTGGCGACTTAAGACTTACAGACGCAGGAAAGGAGGTCACCGTCTGCGGCTGGGTGCAGAGGTGCCGTGACCTCGGTCAGCTAATCTTTATTGATTTGCGTGACCGCACAGGAGTTGTGCAGCTCGCCTTTAACGATACAACAGACAAGGAGATTTTCAACAAGGCTTTTTCCTGCCGCAGTGAGTTTGTGCTTGCCGCAAAGGGTGTTGTCTGCGAGAGAAGCTCCAAGAACACCGAAATTCCCACAGGTGAAATTGAAATTCTCGTAAACGATTTGAGGGTGCTTTCAAAGGCTCAGACTCCTCCGTTTGAAATCGTTGACGATACAAGCACAAACGAGGAGCTTCGCCTTAAGTACCGCTACCTCGATTTGCGCCGCCGTCCTCTGCTCAATAATATTATGCTCCGCAGTAAGATTGCAAAGACTGCAAGAGATTATTTTGCGGAAAACGGCTTTATCGAGATTGAAACCCCGATGATGATTAAGTCCACCCCTGAGGGCGCAAGGGACTATCTTGTTCCGTCAAGAATCCACAACGGCAAATTCTATGCACTTCCGCAGTCACCGCAGATTTACAAGCAGCTGCTTATGGTGTCAGGCTTTGACAGATACATTCAGCTTGCAAGATGCTTCCGTGACGAGGATTTGAGAGCTGACCGCCAGCCTGAATTTACTCAGATTGATATGGAGCTTTCGTTTGTTGATGTTGAGGATATTCTTGAAATCAACGAGGGCTTGTTCAAAAGACTTTTCAGGGAGGTTCTCGGTCAGGACCTGCAAACTCCGTTCGAGAGAATGAGCTACAAGGAGGCTGTTGAGAGCTACGGCTCAGATAAGCCCGATATCCGCTTCGGTATGAAGATTCAGGATATCTCCGACCTTGTAAAGGATTGCGGCTTCGGCGTGTTCACAGGCGCAATCGAGAACGGCGGCTCGGTAAGAGCAATCGTTGCAAAGAATGCCGCTTTCGTTTACACAAGAAAGGAAATTGATAAGCTCACCGAATATGTAAAGGGAATCGGCGCAAAGGGACTTGCGTATGTAAGATGGGTTGATGAGCCAAACGCTTCGTTCAAGAAGTTTATGACGGACGAGGAAATGAGCGCAATTTACGAAAGGCTCGGTGCAGAAAAGGGTGATGTAATCTTAATCGTTGCCGACAAAACAAGCACAGTGCTGTCAACGCTCGGCGCACTCAGACTTACAGTTGCAAAAAGGCTTGAGATTATCCCCGATGAATTCAAATTCCTATGGATTGTCGACTTCCCGTTCTTTGAGTATGACGAGGAGAGCGGCGAGTGGCTTGCAATGCACCATCCGTTCACAATGCCCAAGGAGGACTGCTTGCAGTATCTTGACACAGACCCGTCAAAGGTAATTGCAAAGGCATTCGACCTCACCTTAAACGGCGTGGAGCTTTCGAGCGGCTCAATGCGTATCACTGACCCGGAGCTTCAGGAAAAGATGTTCAAGGCATTGAAGCTCACCGATGAGGAAATTGAGGCGAAGTTCGGCTTCCTCGTTGAAGCCTACAAGTACGGCGCACCGCCGCACGGAGGAATGGGAATCGGACTTGACAGAATCGCAATGCTTCTGTGCAAGGCTGACAGCCTGAAAGATGTTACCGCATTCCCGAAGGTGCAGAACGCAAGCGAGCTTATGTCAGCCTGCCCTGCTCCCGTTGACAAGGAAAGCCTTGATGTTCTCGGAATTGAAATTAAAATTAACAATTAACAATTGCGGTCGGGCAGACAGCCTGATAAAGCAAATCTTATTGTTTAGCAGTACCTTTCAAGGCTTCCCCTCGAGGGGAAGCTGTCACCGAATGGCGACTGATGAGGTGTAGGATGCGTAAGCATCCGTTAATGACCATTACTTCTGCAAAGCTAACGCCACTTCGTGGCTACACCTCATCCGTCGGCATAGCCGACACCTTCTCCTCAAGGAGAAGGCTTGAAAGGCTCATATTTCGATTAAATTGACGACACTGTCTGATAAAGCTTTGCCCGCCGCAATAATTGTTAATTATTAATTGATAATTGTAAATTGAAAAGGGGTGTGCGTTATAGGATTTTTAATAGCGGCGGCAGTCCTCGTTTTTGCGGTACTTGTCGGGGTTGTAGCCATAAAGTATAAATTAAGAGATGTTTCCCGTTCAATGTTCGGTACGGACTCGTTTATCGACGGCATAAACAAGCAAAAGGAGGAAATGAGCGAAACTCCCCGCTCGCTTCACTCAATGACCTCGATTTATCTTCCGCAGATTATGAGGGATTTTCCCGAGTTCGATTACGAGCTGTATAAAAACAAGGCGAAGTCGCTTTTGCGAAGCTACTTTACCGCCCTGCGCACTCAAAAGACCTCGGCGCTTGAGGAGGAATGTTCTCAGACGCTGAAAAATTATGTTCAGGGAATAATCGAGGACTTAAAGGCTCGCAATGTAAGTCAGGTGATAAAAGAGGTCGTTATCCACGATGTGCAGATTGCGCAGTACATAAAAACAGGCGAAACCGTTACCGTTCTGTTTGAGCTTTCTGTAGGGCATTATTCCTACATCGAGGACGAGAACGGCGAGGTCGTTTTCGGCGACAGGGAGATGAAGCTCCAGTCGGTTTACGAGGTCGGTCTAGTCTATGTCCAGAACGCCGAAAAGCTCGGTGCAGACGAGGCTCTCGGAATCAACTGCCCCAACTGCGGTGCGCCGATTACAAATCTCGGCAGAAAGTTCTGCGAATACTGCGGAACATCTGTTGTTGAGGTCAATGTCAGAGCGTGGAAGTTCAACTCTGTGCGTGAGCAGACAACCTCAAAAAGGCAGTTTTAGCAATTATTAAAAAATTTCAATATTTTATTGCATTTTTCTTCAAAAAATATTATGATAAATATAATAGGAATAATTTTACTATTAAATACAAAAATCAAACTGTAAAGGAGTATTACTATGGGTATTATCAGAGCAGTCACAGGCGCAATCGGCGGAGCACTTGCCGATTCTTGGCAGGAGGTCATCGAGCCGGGTCCAATGGGAGAAAACACCTGCATCGTTCCCGGTCAGCTTATCACACAGAATGGCAGAAGCCAGAACAAAAAGGGCAGTGAGAACATCGTTTCCAACGGCTCAATCATTCATGTTTACGATAAGCAGATGATGCTTTTGATTGACGGCGGCAAGATTGTTGACTTCACCGCAGAGCCGGGCTACTTCAAGGTTGACAACAGCTCAATGCCCTCGCTCTTTGCAGGTCAGTTCGGCGACACAATCAAGGAAACCTTCAGCCGTGTAAAGTACGGCGGAATCCCCTCGCAGTCACAGAGGGTTTTCTACCTCAATATGCAGGAGATGAAGAACATCAAGTTCGGCACTCCCAATGCTATCAACTATTTTGACAATTTCTATAATTCAGAGCTGTTCATTCGTGCTCACGGTACATATTCCGTTCGCATCAGCGAGCCGTTCAAGTTCTATCAGGAGGTAATTCCGAGAGAGGCTATCACTGAGAACAGAGCCGTTGATTTTCAGGAGCTGAATCAGCAGTATTCTGACGAGTTTATTGAGGCTCTTGCATCTGCAATCAACCAGTATTCGGCTGACGGCAACCGCATCAGCTTTATCACATCAAAGAGCCGTGAGCTTGGCAAGTATATGTCGCAGACTCTTGACGATGAGTGGAATCAGCTCAGAGGTATGGAGGTTGTTTCCGTCGGAATCAAGGTTTCCTACGACGAGGAAAGCCAGGCGCTCATCAATATGCGCAACAAGGGTGCAATGCTCTCAGACGCCGCTGTTCAGCAGGGCTATGTTGCAGGAAATATTGCAGAGGGCTTGAAGGACGCAGGCTCAAACGCAAACGGCGCAATGGCAGGCTTTATGGGAATGGGAGTCGGTATGAACGCAGGCGGAAGTATCCTCGGCGGCTATCAGCAGAATCCGCAGTACCGTCAGACACCTCAGCCGACAGCACCCCAACAGCCTGTGCAGCAGCCGGTACAACAGCCTGCACAGCCGCAGACAGCTCCTCAGACTGACGCTCCGACAGGCGGCTGGACTTGTGCCTGCGGTGCAGTAAATACAGGCAAATTCTGCCCCGAGTGCGGAGCAAAGAAGCCTGAAGCACCCAAAAAGCGTTTCTGCACAAACTGCGGTGCTGAGCTTGGCGCAAATGCAAAATTCTGCCCCGAGTGCGGAACAAAACAGTAAACGAAATACAATTAACAATTAACAATTATTGGTCGCTCCGCTCCGAACATTTTAAGAGTTTGGAGTGTGGAGTGTGGAGTTAATGGTCGCTCCGCTCCGAATTTGTAATAGTGCGTGTGCATAGTTAAAGGTTGTTTGCTGTGGTTAAGTTTATTTTTTGATGAGGTTTTCCTTAACATTCCGTAGGGACACGGCGTGCCGTGTCCGAGTTAACCGCAACGGCAACCTTAACGCACAAACAAATCCATACGATTGAATGTTACCGTAACAATAATAAAATCATTTGTGGTTGATGTTTACTGCGG
>CALZCU010000074.1 GCA_945632055.1 uncultured Ruminococcus sp.
GAGTTTGTTGATGCAATAGAATTATTATTTGAAAAATATCCTAATGTAAAAATTGAATTGATGGGATTTCCAAAAAACATCTGGAAAGAACTTCTGACACAATAAATTATATCTGCCTTGTGAGCTAAGATGCTTGCAAGGCATTATTTTTTTCTAAATCCGTCCTTAAGGCTTACGCTTCTGTTGAACACAAGATGCGCCTTTGAGCTGTCCTTGTTGTCAACGCAGAAATATCCAAGTCGCATAAATTGGAAGCTCTGCGGAGCTTCTGCATTTTCAAGGCTCTTTTCAGCCTTACAGCCGTTAAGGATTTCAAGCGAATTCGGGTTAAGGTAATCAAGGAAGTTCCTGTCGCCGACATCGGGGTCGGGAACGGTAAAGAGGTTGTCATACAGCCTTACCTCTGCTTCGGCGCAGTTATTTGCGTCAACCCAGTGAATTGTACCTCTTACCTTTCTGCCGTCGGGAGCATTTCCGCCCCTTGTTTCGGGGTCGTACTCTGCATAAACCTCAACTACATTGCCGTTTTCGTCCTTTTTACAGCCTGTGCATTTGACAATATATGTTCCCTTAAGGCGAACCTCGTTTCCGGGATAAAGGCGCTGATATTTCTTAATCGGCTCCTCCATAAAGTCCTCTGCCTCAATGTAGCTCTCCCTTGAGAATGTAACGGTTCTTGTGCCGTCCTCGGGGCGGTTGGGGTTGTTCTCAACCTCAAACTCCTCCGTCTTTCCCTCAAGATAATTTGTAAGCACCAGCTTTATCGGGTGGATAACACACATAACTCTTTGTGCCGTTTCGTTGAGGTCGTCACGCAGGCAATGCTCCAGAAAGCTGTATTCAACAATTGAGTTTACCTTTGAAACACCAATCTGGTCAATGAACGAACGGATTGCCTTTGGTGTATAGCCTCTCCTGCGCAGACCGCAGAGAGTGGGCATTCTCGGGTCGTCCCAGCCGTTTACATACTTATTCTCAACAAGCTCTCTGAGCTTGCGCTTTGACATAACGGTATTGTTGATTCCAAGACGGGCAAACTCAATCTGACGGGGCTTGCAGGGTGCGGAAATGTTGTTGATAACCCAATCATACAGAGGGCGGTGAGCCTCAAACTCAAGAGAGCAAAGGCTGTGAGTTATTCCCTCGATTGCGTCCTCAATCGGGTGCGCAAAATCATACATAGGATAAATGCACCACTTGTCGCCTGTCCTGTGGTGAGTCAGACGGTTGATTCTGTAAATGACAGGGTCACGCATATTGAAGTTGCCCGACGCAAGGTCAATCTTTGCTCGCAATGTCATTTTTCCGTCCTCAAATTCGCCGTTTTTCATTCGCTCAAAGAGGTCAAGGCTTTCCTCGATCGGGCGGTCACGGAACGGGCTTTTTGCAGGAGTCTGCGTATCGCCCCTGTACTCCCTCATCTGCTCGGGAGTAAGCTCGCAGACATAGGCAAGTCCCTTTTTGATAAGCTCAACCGCATTATCATACATCTGTTCAAAGTATTCGGAGGCATAGTAAAATCTGTCGTCCCAATCAAAGCCAAGCCACTTTATATCCTCCTTGATTGCGTCGACATACTCAACATCTTCCTTTGTCGGATTTGTGTCGTCCATACGGAGGTTGCACATTCCGCCGAACTTTTCGGCTGTGCCGAAGTCGATGCAGATTGCCTTTGCGTGGCCGATGTGCAGATAGCCGTTAGGCTCGGGCGGAAAACGGGTGTGAACAGTCATACCCTCATATTTTCCATTCTCGGCAATATCCTCTTTTATAAAATCGTGAATAAAATTATTCTGCATAACCTCATTCTCGGTATTCTTAATTTCTTCCGCCATAAAATCTGTCCTTCCTGACAAAATTATTTTATCTGCGGAACGGTCAAGACCGTTCCCTACAATTCTCCAAATTATTGAGCTAAAATCCCAAGTCCCTTTTCAAGCCTTTTGAGCGATTCATCTCTTCCCAGAATGTCGAGAATCTCAATTGCACCGCCGGGGGTAACTGTTTTGCCTGCCGCCGCAATTCTGACAGGCCACATTACCGTACCGTTCTTAAGCTCCTTTTCAACAGCCATATTGATAAGGCAGTCGTGGATTGCATCAGAAGTCCATTTGGGCAAAGCCTTCAGCCTTTCGTAGGCCTCTCTGAGAACAACGGGAGCGTTTTCAAGGTTGGTTTTGCTCTTTTTGTTTACAAACAGCTCCTTGCCGTATTCGGGAAGCTCTGCAAAGAAGTCGAGCATTTCAGGAATCTGAGTGAGCTGAGTTGTGCGCTTCTGCAAAATTTCGGCAAACTTTTCAAAGGGCATTTCCTTGTCGCCGAACACCTTTTTATAATACGGCATTGCAACCTCGGTGAACTGCTCGGCAGTCATTGCCTTGATGTACTCGCCGTTAAACCACGAAAGCTTGTCGTAGTCAAACACAGACGGAGATTTGCTTATTCCGCTGACATCAAACTCCTTTTCAAGCTCTGCAAGCGTAAAAATCTCCTGATTGTCCTTAGGACACCAACCTAAGAGCGCAATATAATTGATTATTGCTTCGGGCAGATAGCCCTCGTTAATCAAATCATAAAAGCCTGTTGCGCCGTGGCGCTTTGAGAGCTTTGAGATATTTCCGTCCTCGTCCTTGCCCATAATCAGCGGCAGGTGAATGTAGGTCGGAATCTCCCAGCCGAAAGCCTCATAAAGCAGATTGTACTTCGGAGTTGAGCTTAAATACTCACAGCCTCGCACAACATGAGTGATACCCATTGTATGGTCGTCGATTACATTAGCAAAATTGTAGGTCGGATATCCGTCTGTCTTAATGAGAATCTGATCCTGCAATTCGGAGTTTTCAACGGTGATTTCTCCGAAAACAGCGTCGGTAAAGGTTGTGCTTCCCTCAATCGGCATCTTCTGACGGATAACATACGGCACACCCTGAGCAAGCAGTCTGTCAATCTCCTCCTGCGGCAAATCACGGCAGTGACGGTCATAGCCGCCGCCCACATTGTCGCTCTGGAGCTTTTCAAGCCTTTCCTTTGTGCAGAAACAGCGGTAAGCCTTGCCCTCTTTGATGAGCTGTTCGGCATAAGGCAGATACATTCCCTTTCTTTCCGACTGAACATAGGGACCGTATTCGCCGCCGATATCGGGACCCTCATCGTGCTTTAAGCCTGCAAGCTTCATTGTATCGTAAATGACATCAACCGCACCCTCAACAAGGCGTTCACGGTCGGTGTCCTCAATTCTCAATACGAATTTACCGTTCTGCGACTTTGCAACAAGATACTCATAAAGAGCCGTTCTGAGGTTTCCCACATGCATAAAGCCTGTGGGGCTCGGAGCATATCTTGTGCGTACAGTTTTATTTGACATACCGTTCACTCTCCAAAAAACATTTATACCATTTTAGTATATCACATAAACTGCGATATTTCAATTATTTTCCTCACTAATAAATTCACTTGAAAAAGTTTTCCGGAATTTCCGAGCATTGTCCTGACAATTGGACACTTCGCACATAATACGCCATATTTTTACAAATATCTATTTACTTTTGACAATACAAGAGGTATAATATAACAAAATCAACAACAAAGTGAGATGATTATTATATACAAAGCACATATAAACACCAATGACAATTCAGTACAGTCCGTACTTGAGCACAGCGTCAACACCGCAGAAATATGCAGAGAAAGCTCCGTTGACGGGCTTAAGGAGATTATGTACGCTATGGGGGCTTTGCACGACATCGGAAAATATCAGCCCTCGTTTCAAAAAAGGATTGACGGTCAGAGCATAACCGTTGAACATTCTGTCTGCGGAGCAAAGGAGGCGGAGCGTCTTTTAGGAGGTGCGGCAGGACTGCTTATGGAGTACTGCATTTCGGGACATCACAGCGGTATCCCTGACGGAGGAAGTCCGTTTGATGACGCTCAGATGCCCACGCTGTACGGCAGAATGAAAAGAGAAACCGAAGATTATTCCTATTACAAAAAGGAAATTAAGCTACCTGAAATTAACACAGATGAATTTGGCAAATTAATTCTTAAGGACTGCAAAACGAAAAAGGAGCTTGTCGAAAAATTTGCATTTATAATCCGGTACTGCTTCTCCTGTCTGACAGACGCCGACTCAACTGATACGGCAGAATTTTGCAGCGGAATCAAAAACACCGAGCTTAAGACAGATTTTAAGCAGTGCCTTGATAAAATCAATTCAAAGCTCAATTCATATGACTGCGTTACCGAGCTTCAGAAGAGCCGTTCAAGGCTTCAGCAGCAGGTTTACGACAAGGCAGACAGCGACTCTGAAATATATCTGATGAATATGCCGACAGGCAGCGGAAAAACGCTTTGCAGTATGAAATTCGCACTTGAAAGAGCAATAAGGACAGGCAAAAATCGGATAATCTATGTTATCCCATATAACAGCATTATCGACCAGACAGTTAAGGACTTTGAAGATATATTCGGTGAGAGTGCGTCAATTCTGCGCCACCAATCGTCTTTTTCCTATGATGATTCAGACTATGACGAGGATTACAAAAAACAGCTTAAAAGCTCTGCCGAAAATTGGAACGCACAGCTCATTGTCACAACCGCAGTTCAGTTTTTTGAGTCGGTGTATGCCAACAAAAGAAACAAGCTGAGAAAAATGCACAACATCGCCGACAGTATTCTTGTTTTTGACGAAGCACATCTTATGCCTGCCGAACAGCTTCAGCCGTGTCTGAGAGCTATTGTTTATGCCACCCGACTTCTCAACAGCGAGGCTGTGTTTTTAACGGCGACTATGCCCGACTTTGACTCGCTCATCAGGCAATATGCCTTTAAGGACAGCAAAATCACAGAGCTGATTTCGGACAAATCTCTGTTTGAAAACTTCCGCAAATGCTCCTTCAAAAAGCTCGGCACTGTCGGGCAGGCTGAGCTGATTGAAAATTCGCTGAAAAGTCCGTCCTCGCTGATTGTGGTAAACAAGAAAAAAACCGCCCGTGAGCTTTTCAGCCTTTGCTCGGGAGAGGTGTATCACCTGTCCACCTATATGACTGCGCTCGACCGAAAAAACACGATTGAAACCATAAAGAAAAGCCTGAAAAAGCTGGAAAACGATTACCCCGATTTATCCGATGTGCCTTTGCAGAGGAGAATCACCGTAATATCCACCTCGCTGATTGAAGCGGGAGTTGACCTTGATTTTCACTGCGTTTACAGAGAGGTGTCGGGACTTGACAGCATTTTGCAGGCAGGAGGACGATGCAACCGAGAGGGCAAACGAGCTGATGCGAATGTGTATGTATTCGACTTTGGCGAAAAGAATGTCAAAGACAATATCAAAGAGATTCTCACCAAAAGGATTTTGCAGACCTATGACGACATCTCCTGCGAAAACAGCGTGACGGATTATTATCAGAGCTTTTATGAATATCTGAATGAAGCAATTGAGAAAAACACAATATCGGCTGACTGCGAAGATGTGTTTGCCATTCCGTTCAAAACCTATGCAGAGCATTTCAATCTGATTGAAAGCGACGCCGTTTCGGTTATTGTACCTCAGGACGAAGCAAGCATTGAGCTTTGCCGTCTGCTTGAAAACGGAATCCCAGTCAGCACAAGGAAGCTTCAGAAATATGCCTGCTCAATATATCCGAATGAGCTTGATGTTTTGAAAATGCAGAATGTGGTAAAGGATTACGGCTTTGGAATATGGTGCTTGACAAACACCGACTACTACGATAAAAAAATCGGAATTACCTTTGAAGCAAAGGATTATTTTCTATAAGGAGGAATTATGAGCTACGGATTTAAAATTATGGTCGAGGGTGATTATGCCCTTTATACAAGACCAGAAATGAAGCTCGAAAGAGTAAGCTACGATGTACCTACTCCGGGTGCGTTGGAGGGTATGCTCAAAAGCGTCTATTGGA
>CALZCU010000075.1 GCA_945632055.1 uncultured Ruminococcus sp.
CTACGCTCGGAGCGGTCTGGGCGTTAAGCACGGAATCTGCCTTTCAAACGGCGTGGGAGTGATTGACAGCGACTACAGGGGTGAAATCTGCGCAGGACTGTGCAATGTTTCCGACAAGCTGTACACGATTGAGCCTGACGAGCGTGTGTGTCAGATGGTGATTGCGCCTGTTTTCACTCCCGAAATTGTCGAGGCAGACGAGCTTGACGAAACTCAGAGAGGAGCAGGCGGCTTCGGCTCAACAGGAAGCTTTTAGCAATTGACAATTAATAATTGAAAATTAACAATTAATGGTCGCTTCGCTCCGAATTTTTAATAATGCGGATGTTTTGGAAGTGTTTGTTTGCTGTGGTTAACCTTATATGACAAATTGCTACAAAAATATAAATACAGTCGGGCAACCGTAGTTGTTAATTTATCCGTTCTTTCTGCCCGACCTCAATTGTTAATTGTAATTTGTTAATTGTAAATTGAATACGGTCGGGCAATCGACCTCAATAATAATACCGACCATTCTGCTCGAATTGGGTGCAGCGTCACGCTGCCGAGCTAAAAAATTCGACAGGGTTTTGTTGATATGAAGTGTATGCAGTATTAAAATATTATAAGATTGTTTGCAATTTTTTGAGATGCCATAAACGGCAATGTAAGGAGCTGTTAAAATGTTTTCATTTTCAAAGGATATCGGAATTGACCTTGGCACAGCCAATACCCTTGTGTGCCTGAAGGGCAAGGGAATAATTCTGCGTGAGCCGTCCGTTGTTGCCGTTGACATTCGCAACGACAGTGTGCTTGCGGTTGGCTCGCAGGCTAAGGATATGATTGGCAGAACACCCGGTTCGATTGTTGCAGTCCGTCCTCTGAAGGACGGAGTCATTGCCGACTTCAAGATTACGGCAAAGATGCTCCAGCACTTTATCAGAAAGGCTGTCAAGCCGGGAATTTTCAGCAAGCCGAGGGTGATAATCTGTATGCCCACAGGCGTTACCGAGGTTGAGCGAAAGGCTGTTGAGGACGCCGCATATGAGGCAGGCGCAAAGCCCCCTGTGATTCTGATTGAAGAGCCTATGGCGGCGGCAATCGGCGCAGGAATGCCTGTTGACGAGCCTACAGGAAGTATGGTTGTCGACATCGGCGGCGGCACAAGCGAGGTTGCGGTAATTTCACTCGGCGACATAGTGACAGCCTGCTCGGTGCGTGTTGCAGGAGATAAATTTGACGAGTCGATTTCGACATATATAAAGAAGAAGTACAACCTGCTGATAGGCGAGAGGACTGCCGAGGAGATTAAAATTAAAATAGGCTCAGCGTATCCGTATCAGGACGAAAAAAGCCTTGTTGTCAAGGGCAGAAACCTTGTTGACGGACTTCCGAAGGACATTACGATTACGGCGGCAGAGGTGCGTGACGCACTTGCAGATCCGCTTATGACGATTGTTGAGGCGATTAAGACAACGCTTGAAAAAACTCCGCCCGAGCTTTCGGCGGATATAATAGACCACGGAATTATGCTGACAGGCGGCGGAGCACTGCTCAGAGGAATTGATATGCTCGTAATGCAGCAGACGGGAATGCCTGTTCATATTGCCGACAGACCGCTCGACTGCGTTGTTGACGGCGCAGGAAAAAGACTCGGAAAGCCGACAGGAGTTCAGTATAAGCACAACAGGTAACGAGTCGAGTGCCTCGACACGCAATTCGGGTAGACAGATTGATTTTATCAAAACTTTTTTGCCCGACTGTAAACAAATAATAAGTAAAAACTAAAATATATGAAAAGGTATAAAGATAAAAATATAAAGGTACTTTTGATTACGCTTGCTGTAATTTCTGCGGCGGCAGTTCTGTCAGTCGGCGAAAGCTCGGTTATTTCAAGCGGAATAAATACGCTTACAAAGGGGCTTTTCAGCCTGACCGCCTCGGCAACGGCGAGTGCCGATACCTTAAGCTATGACGAGCTTAAGTCGGAGAACGAAAGACTCAGGCAGGAGAACGCCGAGCTTCGCAGTCAGCTTGCCGACTACTACGACATCAAGGCGGAAAATTCACGGCTGTGGAAGTATTACGATTTGAAAAAGCAGAATCCCTCATACAAAATTCAGCCTGCGACTGTCATAATGCGTGACGCAAACGATGATTTCTACTCGTTCACGCTCGATATCGGAGCTTCGTCGGGTGTGTCGCTCAATTGCCCTGTCATAACCGAAAACGGACTTGTCGGCTGGGTTTGTCAGGTCGACTCGGCAAGCTGTAAGGTCAAGACGGTTTTATCTCCCGACACCAAGGCGAGCGCAGTTGACAAGCAGTCGGGCGACACAGGAATTGTCAGCGGAAGCACTGCCCTGTGTGATGAAAATCTCACAAGCCTTACTAAAATTGCGGAAAACAACAAGATTAAAGAGGGCGATATGATAGTTACCGCAGGCACAGGCGGAGTGTATCCTCAAAACCTCATTATCGGCAGGGTTAAGGAGCTGGGTTTCAACTCCTACGATACCTCCAGATATGCAGTAATTGAGCCGTATGAGGACATTCGCAGGATTACTGCGGCGGCGGTTATCACTGATTTTGACACGAAAGGCGAGGTTAAAAACAAAAGATGAGAAACCTCGGATTTTTTAGATATTTTGTATATGCGCTCCTTGTTGCGGTGCTTTATGTCTTGCAGGCAACGCCCAAGCTGATGCCCGAAATTCTCGGCTCAAAGCCGCTTTTGCTTCTGCCGCTTGCGCTTTCAGTCGCTTCGGTCGAGGACAAAATTCCGTCGCTGATTTTCGGTGCGGTGTGCGGTGCGCTGACGGATATTGCTTCGGGCGGCGGAGTGGGATTTTTTGCAGTCCTGCTCACGCTGATTTGCTATTTTGAGGCGCATATTTTCAGCACATATTTTGTTTCAAACATAATCTCCGCTTCGGCTTATGCGGTTGTTTCGATAACTGTGTTAATCGGATTGTATTTTGTGCTGTTTCGGCTGATTTCGGGTGTGCCTGACGCACATATCCTGTTTGTCAATCACTACATTTCAAGAATAATCTACACAATTGTTATGTTCATTCCCCTGTGCGCAGTCATAAGGTTTATACATAACTGCTTTTGATTAGAAGGAAAGGCTTTTGAACATTTTGAAAGGACACGGTGTGTCCGAGCTAACTGTAACGGCAACAGTATCGCACAACTCCGTAGGGGCGGATATTATCCGCCCGATTTCCTACATATGAACATTTAATCGTAGGGAACAGTCTGGATTGTTCCACAGATTACGGCAAACGCATCGGTCGGGCAAATTCATTTTATTCACAAAAAACCTGTCTACCCGAATTGGGTGCAGTGTCACGCTGTCGGGCGGATAATATCCGCCCCTACGAGGTTGATTATTACAATAATAATGATAAATCATTTGTGTTACTTATTCACTGCTGGACACGGCACGCTGTGTCCCTGCGAATGATAAATAATAGACGGGTTACTATATCGAGGTGATTTGGTGCAGACTGAGCTTATGAATAATCGCAGGGCGAAAAACAAACACGCAAAATCGGCAATAACCGTCTGCATTATTATCACGCTTGTGTTTTTTGCAATTTTTACGGCAAGGCTTGTCGACTGGCAGCTCATTCACGGAAGCGAGTACAAAAGGCTCGCATCGCAGTCAACAGGCTATACCGTCAAAACCGACGCAACAAGGGGAGAAATCCTCGACAGAAACGGCAACGGTCTTGTCGTGAACACAACGCATTATAAAATTGTAATTGACAAGCTCTATGCCGATGAAAACTCGCTCGACAGCAATCTGCTTGCATTAATCAGGCTTACGGAGGCGGCAGGGAGCGGCTGGGAGGATACTCTGCCGATTGAATATTCTCAGGGAAATTTCTCCTTTAAAAAGGATATGGAGGACGAAATCAGCAGTCTTTTGTCAGAGGAATTTCTCGGTCTTGATAAGAACATCTCTGCCGAGAACTGCTTTGCAGAGCTTGTAAAACGCTATAAAATCAGCGAGGATTACTCGCTTGCGGAGCAGAGAAATCTCGTTTCCGTTCACTACAATATGGAGCTTGAGGGCTATTCAAACTCAACACCCTACATATTTGCAAAAAATATCAGCCGCACAGCCGCAGGAGCAGTCAGCGAAAACACGCAGGGAGTCAGCGGAATTGATGTTCAGACCTACCTTGTCAGAGTTGCGCAGGACGCAGAGCTTGCACCGCATATTCTGGGTGCGCTCGGCTCAATGACGGACGAGGAGTACGAAAGACTGAGCAGTGAAAACAGCTCCTACACGCTCTCCGATAAGGTCGGAAAATTCGGAATTGAGCAGGCGTATGAAAGTCAGCTAAAGGGCGAGGGCGGCACAAAAATAATTCAGAGAAATTCCGACGGAACTATTGTTGACACCGTTGAAACCGTCGACGCAAAGCCGGGCAATACCGTCTATCTCACGCTTGACAGCAAGCTGCAGAAAACGGCGGTGAAGTCGCTTGCGGAGAATATCAGAGCGGCAAGGGCTCGGGGCAAGTCGGAGAAGGAGGCTAATGGCGGCAGCGGCTACGGCGAGGACTGTGAAACAGGGGCGGTCGTTATGCTGTCGGTCAAGGATTTTTCTGTACTTGCGGCGGCAAGCTATCCGACCTACGACCTCAACAAATACAGCAATTACGGAAGCTACTATGTAAAGCTTGCAGAGGATAAAAATTCGCCGATGTATAACAGAATTTCAGTCGGAAGCTTTGCCTGCGGTTCAGTGTTCAAGCCCTGCGTGGCAGGTGCGGCTCTTGAAGAAAAGATTATTAAGAGCGATACCGAAATTTACTGCAAGCAGAAGTACGACTACTATCCGAGCAATGTTGTCAATTGTATGCACTATCACGGCAGTGAGAATGTGACAGGTGCGATTTTGCGGTCGTGCAACTACTTTTTTGCCGAAACAGGCAGACGGCTCGGAATTGAATCGATGTATCTCTACGCTGAAAAATTCGGCTTGGGTGAGTATACGGGAATTGAAATTGAGGAGTCAAAGGGAACGCTTGCAGGCCGTGACAGCACAAGCTGGATGCCCGGCAACACTGTTCAGGCGGCAATCGGACAGTCTGACAATGCGTTCACTCCGATTCAGCTTGCGACCTATGCGGCAACGCTTGCAAACAACGGAACAAGGCTGAAAACGCATCTCGTCAGCAAAATAACCGATTACGAGAGGACAAAAACTCTTGAGGATTTCAGCACTCCTACTATGGTTGATTCCTGCGGAATATCGCAGGAAAATCTCAGGCTAGTGCAGAAGGCGATGCTGGAGGTTACTCAGAGCGAGGACGGAACGGCTTATTCAATGTTCGGCGACTACAAGGTAAAGGTAGCCGCAAAGACGGGAACGGCTGAGAACGCAGGCTCAGACCACACGACCTTTATCTGTTATGCGCCGTTTGACAAGCCTGAGGTGGCAGTAGCCGTTGTGCTTGAGCACGGTGCAAAGGGCAGATATTCAATGCAGGTGGCAAAGGATTTGCTGGACAGGTATTTCGAGTTTTGAGCTGTTTAAGTGTGGAGCTTTTTTGAGTTTAACAAAAGCCTTGTGCAACTTGGAGAAAAAATAAAGAATTTTTAGTTACTGTGCATAAAATATCAACAACAATTTTGGATGGTAAAAATTCAACACTTTTGTTGCTCTTTAATAAAAACTGTGATAGAATAAAGCAGAGGTAGTATAATTATGGATAATGTAATAGTTGTTGCTTCGGGCAAGGGCGGTACAGGAAAGTCCACCGTGTGCATTTGTCTGTCCGTTGCGCTTGTAAAACAGGGCAAAAAGGTTTTGCTCATCGACTGCGACTGCGGTATGAGAGGTCTTGATATTATGCTCGATATGGAAAACGATATTGTTTTTGATGCGGCAGACGCCGTAAGCGGTAACTGCTCC
>CALZCU010000076.1 GCA_945632055.1 uncultured Ruminococcus sp.
CGTTCAGACGCTTATTGACGAGGGTGCGGAAACGATTTTCTACCCCTGTCTTTCCTATAATTTTGACGAGCATCTTGGCGACAATCACTACAACTGTCCCGTTGTCGCCTACTATCCCGAGGTAATCAAGAACAATATGAAGGATGTGCGCAAGATACACTTCATAAAGGAATACTTCGGAATACACCGCCCGAAGGATTTTCCGAAAAAGGCATACGAAAGGCTTTCTCAGCACTTCCCCGACCTCACTCTCAATGAGGTCAGAATTGCCGCAAAAAAGGCTTATGAGGAAGAGGAGCTTTTCAGAAGGAAGATTATAAAAAAGGGCAACGAGATTATAAAGACTGCCGAAAAAGAGGGCAGAAGGATTTTTGTTCTCGCAGGCAGACCATATCACATTGACCCCGAAATAAACCACGGCATCGACAGGCTTATTTCAGGCTTCGGAGTTGCGATTGTCAGCGAAGATGTGGTTGCGCTCAGAGAGGGAAAGGTCAGAACCGATGTCCTCAATCAGTGGACATATCATTCAAGGCTTTACTCGGCGGCAAAATATGTCACCACACGAAAGGATATGGAGCTTGTCCAGCTTGTGTCGTTCGGCTGCGGCGTTGATGCAATCACCACAGATGAGGTAAGGGAAATCCTCGAAAGCAAAAACAAGATTTACACACAGATAAAAATAGACGAAATAACAAACCTTGGTGCGGTAAAAATTCGTATCCGCAGTCTGCTTGCCGCCATTGAAAATTAAGCAGCGTGACGCTGCACCCGATTCGGGCAGACAGCACGAAGGTAAAATTACGGCGGTTGCCCGACCGAAATCAATTATTTGCAGGGAACGGTCTTTATCGTTTTGAAAATCGCACAGACTTTGAAAGGAACTGTATTATGGCTGAATTGAAATATGACAAAAAAACAGGCCGATTGCTTTTTACAAAGCAGATGAAAAAGGAATATACGATTCTTCTGCCGAATATGGCTCCGATTCACTTCAACATTATGAAGAATGTTTTTACGCACTACGGCTACAAGGCGGAGCTTCTGAACACAACAGGACCCGAAATTGCACAGACGGGGCTGAAATATGTCCATAACGACACCTGCTATCCTGCACTGCTCGTTATCGGTCAGTTTATCAATGCACTGCAAAGCGGAAAATATGATGTTCACAAAACTGCTCTGCTGATTACCCAGACGGGCGGCGGCTGTCGTGCATCAAACTACATTTTCCTTCTCAGAAAGGCGCTCAAAAAGGCAGGTTTTGAGTTTGTTCCCGTAATTTCGCTCTCGTTCGGAATGGAAAAGAACAGCGGATTTTCGCTGACCGTTCCGCTTATCCGCAGATTTGTCGGAGGACTTGTTTACGGCGACCAGCTTATGCTTCTGTCGAATCAGACAAAGCCCTACGAGGTGAACAAGGGCGAGAGTATGGCTCTTGTTGAGGAGTGGAGCGCAAAGGTTTCTCAGATGCTCATCGAGGGCAGAGGCTACACGCTTGAGGAGCTTGACGAAAACCTCGAAAAAATCACAAAATCATTTTCTAAAATCGAGCTGAACCGGGTGCCGAAGGTCAAGGTCGGTATTGTCGGAGAAATCTATGTAAAATATTCAAAGATGGCAAATAACGGTCTGGAGGATTTTCTGGCTGAGCAGGACTGCGAGGTCTGCGTTCCCGGACTTATGGGCTTTGCCGCTTTCAAGGTTGACAACAGAATCGAGGACATAAAGATGTTCGGCGGCAATCCGATTAAGCTGAAGGTCTGCAAAATGCTCTTGAACTATGTGACAAAGGTTGAGGGACTTATGATTGAAGCCGCAAAGAAATACGGCTTTGAGCCGCCCCACAGCTACGCTCACACGAAAAAGCTTGTTAAGGGAATTATCGGCTACGGCAGTAAGATGGGCGAGGGCTGGCTTCTGACAGCCGAGATGCTTGAGCTTGCCGAAACAGGCTATGAAAACATTGTCTGCACTCAGCCGTTCGGCTGTCTGCCGAATCACATCAACGGCAAGGGCGCAATCAGAAGAATCAAAGAGGTAAAACCGAATGCTAACATTGTTACAATCGACTACGACCCCGGTGCGCCGAAGGTAAATCAGGAGAACAGAATCAAGCTTATGCTTGCTGTCGGCAAGGAGGAGCTTGAGAAGCGGCTGAATGCCGAACAGGGCTAAGTAATTAAGGATAGGGTTATGAGTAAAAAAATAAAAACAGATGATTCCGGTCTGAAAATCTACCGGATACTGAACATAAGAGAAATGCGTGAGCATAAGGTCAAGGCGGCTGTATACATAATCATCAGAACCGTTCTTATTGCGCTCATAGTATGGGGCTCAATCAACAGCAAATGGGAAAATGTTATGACCTGCGCACTGTCGTTTATGCTCCTTATGATTCCGTCATTTATTGAAAATAAGATGAAAATTGACCTCCCGAGCGTTATGGAGGTCATTATGATAAGCTTTGTATTTGCGGCGAATGTGCTGGGCGAGCTTGGCGCATTCTACGAAAAACTTCCCTTCTGGGACACAATGCTCCATACCCTCAACGGCTTTATCTGCGCAGGAGTGGGATTCGGTCTGATTGACATTCTGAACCGCAACGAAAAGATAAAAATGAATTTGTCACCGCTGTTTGTCTGCCTTTTCTCGTTCTGCTTTTCGATGACTGTAGGCACAGTGTGGGAGTTTTTCGAGTTCGGAATGGATATGCTTTTCGGCAAGGATATGCAGAAGGACACGATTGTAAACGGCTTCAACAGCTACCTGCTGTCGGGCAGTGAAAACAAGATGATTTCAATTCAGGGAATTACCGACACCGCTGTGAACGGAAAGAGCCTCGGCATAAACGGCTATCTCGACATCGGACTGATTGACACAATGAAGGATATGATTGTAAACTTCATCGGCGCAGTCGTGTTTAATGTAGCAGGCTTTTTCTACCTCAAGGGCAGGGGCAGACACACAAAATTCGTCGAAAACTTTATCCCGTCCAGGAAGTAATATTTGCGGCTTAACACTGCTTTTATCAATATAAAGGATTATGGAGGTAATAAAATGAAAACAAACCTTTTCCATATCGGCAAAAAGACATTATCAGTTGTCATAGCGATGATGATGGTAATTTCCGCAATGCTTGTCGGCACGGTTACAGCAAATGCTGAAGTCTGCGAAGCGGATACAGTTAAGTATACTTCCGATTCTGCAACCGCTACGGCGGCAGAACATTCAGACAAAATCACAGTATATTTTGACAACTCTACAAAGAATTGGTCAACCGTTAATTGCTATATGTGGAATAATAACGGTCATAATAAACAATGGCCCGGTGTAGTAATGACAAAGATTGATTATGTAAATAATATTTATTCAGTTGAGTTGGATAAATATTATGTTAATTGTATTTTCAATAACGGTTCTATCCAAACCGGCGACCTTACAACTGCCCCCGGTAAAATGTATAAGCCTGATACTGATGAGTGGGTAGAGTATAATGCTCCTTTTGCAGAGGGCGACCTTAAAATCGTTGATAAAACCAATGTTAACGGTAAGCTTTCATTCTATGTTGCCGGCAGAACAGCAGTCACAGCAAGTGCAGGTGAAGAAGTAACTGTTACGGCAACTCCAAGCTCATACTTTGAGTGTACGGGCATTACTGTAACATACACCGAAGCTGCGGCTAAAAAAAAGAAAACAATCACTGCTTCCGGCAGCGGAAATTCCTACACCTTTACTGTACCTGACGGTCTGACAAAGGATACCGTCAAGGATGCAAGCATTTCCGTAAAGGGTACATTCGCTCTTACTTCAACAGGTAAGTCAGATTATATAAAGGCACAGGGTGCCGGACTGTATATTGATGTTGCCCCGTCTCAGAACGACACAACTGCGACGCTCATCAAGTGGAACAACTATAAAGGCAGTCAACATTCAGGTGAAACAAATCCCTACACCTTTTATGTTCCAAAGAATGTTGACCTTTCAAACGCTGCTGTTTACAACGCCTATTCAGACAGTGTTACACTAAACGAGGTTAACATTGAAGGAAACGGCAGTGCAACTGTTAATCTTTCCGTAGATGCACAGACTAAAACAGCCGAATATGATGCAAGCGGAGCTTATACGGGTAAAGTAAAGGTTATGCAGGGCTCAACCGACGCAATGTTCCTTTATACAACTGATAAGAACGGCATTCCCTCTGCGCTTCCTACTGAAATCGGAGCAGGCGCTTCAAAAAGCAGTGTATCTACCAACGGCGGTAACTGTATTACTATGAACAATGATTCAGAAGTTGAAGATGCTGACAGATTCTCAGCCGCTATGGGACTTGACAGCGTAAAGGGAAGAGGAAACTCCTCTTGGGAAGCAAGTAACGGATTTTTTGGTAAGTACGCTTACAATATGAAGCTGAAATCAAAGACAAATCTCTTAGGAATGGACTCAGCTGAATCAAGCGGAGCAAAGAGCTGGTGCCTGCTTGCAAACAACACAGACCAGTCAATGCTCAGAAACGCAATGACCTATCAGCTTGCTGCACAAATCGGACTTCTCTATTCACCTGAATTCAGATTTGTAGACATCTATGACAATTCAGAGTATATGGGCTCTTACCTCGTAACCGAAAAGGTTGATGTTGGTGACAGCAAGCTCGTTAAGGGTACAAGCTTTGAAGACCTCATCGAAGATGTTGTAGGAATAGTTAACGAGGAATATGTTACTGAATATGATACTGACGGTACAACCCCTATCTTGCGCTATGCTAAGGTAACTGTCGACGGTTCAACAAATCCTTCGATTCCTGTTAAAACTGACGGAAAATATCTTCTTGAATTTGAGCTTGAAGAGCGTGCAGAAGCCGAAGCTTCGTTCTTCCGTTCAAATAAAGGACAGTATGTTGTAGTTAAGAGTCCCGAATTTGCGACTAAGGAACAGGTTGAATATGTAAGAGATAAATTCAATGCAATGGAAGCTATTGTATACAAAGAAAAAGCATCTAAGGAAGAGCTTTTAACTGTAATTGATATAGCATCCTTTGCAAAGATGTATCTCATTCAGGAATTTTCATCAAACCTCGACTCAGCAGCTACAAGCTACTATGTAACTCTTGACTGCACTAAGAATGGTGCTGACGGTAACGGCGCAGTATTTGTTGCAAATCCCGTTTGGGACTATGACTGGGCATACGGTCAGTATGCAGTTATATCAGCACAAGCAGTAACCGGTAATGAGAATCCGCTTAATCCTGCCAATACAAATAAATGGTACGCAAAGGCAAAGAAAATCAGCGACGATGAGATTGATGATTACAGCGTTCAGTCACAGCTTGCAAACAACAATCCTGCTTTCAAAGCAGAAGTAAGAAAACAGTGGGAATCAAACAGTCCCACAGGCTTCTACAAGAACATTCAGAAATACTATGATGGCGAGAGCAACCAGCTTGATACTTGGTATGATGAAATTAAAGCATCAGTTGATATGAACGAAACACGCTGGGGCTTTATTGAAAGCAACCCGTTAACAGCCTGGGGTTCAAATAACGCTACAACAGGCAGCAAAGACTTTACCGGAGCAGTTAAATATTTAAAGACAACCTGGACTTCAAAGCGTGCAGCTTGGCTCAATACACAGTTCCGGACAAATGAATATGCCGCATTCACTCCTGTTGCACCTACAGCGGTTGCTTTATCGGCGGACGGAACACAGACATTAGATTCCGTTCCGCAGGGAACATCGTTTGTAATCAAAGCAACATCAACAGACAGCGATGTTGTATTCCGTTTGTATGACGGTGATACAATGGTTAATGAAAGCACTGACGGCGAGTTTCTTATTCAGACAACAGATTTGGCGCCTGGTACAACATTAACCTACACAGTAAAAGCAGTATATGAAAC
>CALZCU010000077.1 GCA_945632055.1 uncultured Ruminococcus sp.
CAGTAGGCTCGTCAAGCACTATACATTCGGGCTGCATTGCAAGAATACCTGCGATTGCAATTCTCTGCTTCTGCCCTCCCGAAAGCTTGAACGGAGCGTGTTCTCTGTAATCGTACATATCAACTGCTTTGAGGGCTTCGTCTACCCTTTTGCGGATTTCCTGCGGTGGAACTCCGAGATTTTCGGGGCCGAATGCAACATCCTCCTCTACAATGCTTGCAACAAGCTGATTATCGGGATTCTGGAGCACCAAGCCAACCTTTTTTCTTATATCGTAGGTTTTGCTTTCATCAGCGGTATCGTCACCGTCGATTACAACTCTGCCGCTGTCGGGCAGGAGCATTGCGTTGAGGTGCTTTGCTATTGTCGATTTTCCGCAGCCGTTGTGACCGAGCAGGGCGACAAATTCGCCTTTTTTAATTTCAAGAGAAACACCGTCAACGGCATTTCTTACGCATTTTTGATTGTCATTTTCAGAATATGAAAAAATAATGTTCTCAAGCGAGATAAAATTCATCAATTATTTCTCCCAGATTGCAGTTGAGCCGCACGGAAGTATGAGTCCCGTATCGGTCACCTTTAGTCCGATTTCATTGCTCGAAACACTGCCGCCAAATTCCTTTTTCAGCAGAATACCGAGCAGATATTCCATTACGGCAGACGAAAGTCCCGTAGTGTATGAATTGAGTATGAAGAATACGGGATCGTCAGACAGCACCTGTTTGCACAGCATTACAAGCGGATAGAGCTGTTCCTCAAGCTTCCAGATTTCACCGCCCGGACCTCTGCCGTATGACGGCGGATCCATTATTATACCGTCGTATTTATTGCCCCGTCTGATTTCACGCTGAACAAATTTTACGCAGTCGTCTACAAGCCATCGCACAGGCTTATCCGAAAGTCCGCTCGACTGAGCGTTTTCCTTTGCCCACTGCACCATACCCTTTGAAGCGTCAACATGGCACACGCTTGCACCTGCTTTAAGACAGGCAAGCGTTGCACAGCCTGTGTAGCCAAAGAGGTTAAGCACCTTTAACGGTCTGTTCTGCGACTTGATTTTCTCTGCGGCAAAATCCCAATTGACCGCCTGCTCGGGGAAAACACCCGTATGCTTGAAGCCCATTGGCTTTATGTTGAAAACAAGCCCCTCATAGCCGATTGTCCAGCGATCGGGAACGCTTTTGTACTGCTCCCAATAACCTCCGCCCTTGTTGCTTCGGTGGTATCTTGCGTGTGCTGTATGCCACAGCGGATTTTTCTTTTTTGTTGACCATATAATCTGCGGATCGGGTCGGATAAGAATTATATCTCCCCAGCGTTCAAGGCGCTCTCCGTCTGAAGTGTCAATCAGCTCGTAATCCTTCCAATTTTCAGATAATCGCATTATGCCAATCTTTCCCTTACAACCTGTGCGGCTTCCTCCGCAAGGCTCTGAATTTCCTCAAGGCTTTCACCCTCGAGCATTACTCTTACAAGCGGCTCTGTTCCCGATACACGAATAAGGATTCTTCCTCTGTCGCCGAGAATTTCACTTACACGCTTGATTTCTGCCTTAACCTCTTTATCGGTGTAGAAGGCGAGCTTGCCCTCTGCGCTGACCTTAACATTAATAAGCACCTGCGGCAATCTTTCCATAACCTTTGCAAGAGTGCTGAGCTTTTCACCTGTGCGCTTCATAATGCTCAGAATCATTGCGCCCGAAAGCTCACCGTCGCCTGTTGTTGCGTAGTCAAGGAATATTATGTGACCGCTCTGCTCACCGCCGATATTATAGCCTTCCCTGAGCATTGCTTCCAATACATAGCGGTCGCCTACCTTAGTAGAAACAAAGCTCATTCCGTTTGCGTCGCAGAACTTGTTAAAGCCCATATTTGTCATAACAGTGCCGACAACGGCGTTTTTCTTGAGAACTCCTCTGTCCTTCATATCCTTTGCGCAGATTGCGATAAGGAAGTCGCCGTCAACAAGATTGCCCTTTTCATCAACAGCAAGACATCTGTCGGCGTCACCGTCAAATGCAAGACCGCAGCAGAGCTTATGCTCACGAACATAGCTCTGTAGTCTGCCGATATGAGTTGAACCGCAGTCCTTGTTTATATTCACTCCGTCGGGCTTGTCAAAAAGCATATGTACCTTTGCACCGAGCTTTGTGAAGAGCTTTTCGGCTGTGCGTGAGGAAGAGCCGTTTGAGCAGTCAAGTGCAACCTCCATACCCTCAAGGTCACAGCCGATTGACTCTGCAACATGGTTTACATAGTCATCAACTGCGTTTTCCATATTTCTTACCTTGCCGATGTTACCGTCCTTTGCAAACGCATAAGGCACTGCACCGTCAAGTACGATTTCTTCAATTCTGTTTTCGAGGTCATCGGGGAGCTTACAGCCGTCAGAGCTGAAAATCTTGATTCCGTTAAATTCAAAGGGATTGTGCGAAGCAGAAATCATAATTCCTGCGTCAGCGTTGTATTTGCCGACAAGATATGCAACGGCAGGAGTGGGCACTACGCCGAGCAGCTCGACATTTGCTCCGACTGAGCAAAGACCTGCAACAAGCGCACCCTCAAGCATATCGCCTGAAAGTCTTGTATCCTTACCGATTAAAATTGTGGGATGCTCAACCTCACTGCTTATTAGAACCATTGCTGCGGCTCTGCCTATGTTCATTGCAAGCTCTGCTGTCAGCTCTGTGTTTGCAACACCTCTTGCTCCGTCTGTTCCAAAAAGTCTTCCCATTTTGTTTTCCTCCGTTATTTCAAAAATTTTCTATTTTATATTTTAATTATTATCAAATAAATTCGGCTGCGTCGGCATTGAGTTTACCGTTCCCTTAGGAAAATCATAGCCGAGGTGTCGGCAGGCTTCCGCCGTTATACATCTTCCTCTCGGTGTTCTGCTCAAAAAGCCGATTTGAAGCAGATACGGCTCATAAACATCTTCAATTGTAACGGCTTCTTCTCCGATAGCCGCCGCAAGTGTTTCAAGTCCTACAGGGCCTCCGTTATAAAAACGAATTATTGCTTCAAGCATTCGCCTGTCGTTCTGGTCAAGTCCAAGCTCGTCAATTTCAAGCCTGTCAAGAGCCGTTCTTGCCGAGTCAACAGTTATTACTCCGTCTGACATAACCTGTGCAAAGTCACGCACACGCTTCAACATTCTGTTTGCAATTCTCGGAGTTCCTCTTGAACGGGAGGCAATTTCAAGCGCACCGTCCTTTTCGATTTTTATTCCGAGTATTCCTGCGCTTCTTGTTACGATTTCGGCAAGCTCCTCGGGTGTGTAAAGCTCCAATCTCAGCACAACTCCGAAGCGGTCACGCAGAGGTGCAGTGAGCTGTCCTGCCCTTGTTGTTGCTCCGACAAGCGTGAATTTCGGCAAAGGCAGGTGGTATGAAGCCGCCATCTGACCTTTGCCCGTGATTATATCAATTGCAAAGTCCTCCATTGACGGATAGAGAATTTCCTCTACAGCACGACTTAATCGGTGGATTTCGTCAATAAAGAGAACATCGCCCTCATTTAGATTTGTCAGCAAAGCCGCCAAATCGCCCGGCTTTTCAATTGCAGGTCCTGAGGTTATGCGCACGGAAACTCCAAGCTCGTTTGCTATTATTCCTGCAAGCGTAGTCTTTCCGAGTCCCGGAGGGCCGTAGAGAAGAACATGGTCAAGCGTTTCTCCTCTGAGCTTTGCGGCTTCGATGAAAACTCTCAGGTTTTCCTTAGCCTTATCCTGACCGATATATTCGTCAAGATTTTTAGGTCTTAACGGATTTTCACCGTCTGATGTATCCTCGGGAAGCTCTGAAGCGTCAAGTATTCTGTTTTCAAAGTCAAATTCTTCTGAAAATTCCATTTTTGCCATTTAGTTTCTTCCCATCTGCTTTAAAGTCAATGCGATTAGCTGTTCAACGGGCAATGAGCTGTCGAGTGCCGAAAGAACGGGCGAAACCTCGGCAGGAGTGTAGCCGAGTACGCCGAGAGCTTCAACAGCCTTTGGAATATTGCCTGTCACTGCGTTTGCGGCGCTTGCAGTAACAGCTGACATTGAGCTGTCAGAGGCAGCCGCCTTTGCAAGCTTATCCTTTAATTCGAGAATAATGCGCTGAGCGATTTTTTTGCCTATTCCCTGCGCCCTTGTGATTGTCTTTATATCGTCTGAAGCAATAGCCATTGCAACCTGTTCCGGACTAAGCTCAGAAAGCACAGAAAGTCCTGCCTTCGGGCCTACTCCGCTTACGCTTATCAGCGTTTTGAAGGTGTCAAGCTCGGTCTTTGTTGCGAATCCGAAAAGCTCAACTGCGTCCTCCCTTACATTCAGGTATGTGTAGAGAGTAACCTCTGTGTTCAGCTTCAGTGTTTTGAGCGTGTTAATTGTAGTCTGGCAGTTGTAGCCGACTCCGCCGCACTCAACCACTGCGCTTGATGATGTGGTGTGGATTAGTTTTCCTCTTACGGAATAGAGCATAATTATATTCCTCTCTTGAACATTGTCTGTCTTAACTGTGAGCCTGCCGCCTGCGTGTGGCAGATTGCAATTGCAAGCGCATCAGCGGTATCGTCCGGCTTCGGCACCTCATCAAGCTTAAGCAGTCTGCGTGTCATTTCCATAACCTGCGGCTTTTTTGCCTTTCCGTAGCCTGTTACGGCAGTTTTGACCTGCAAGGGCGTGTACTCAAAAATAGGTATTTTTAGCTTTTGCGCCGCAAGAAGCGTTACTCCCCTTGCCTGTGCAACCTTGATTGCAGTTTTCTGATTTGTCTGAAAGTACAGCCGCTCTATAGCCAGCGCATCAGGACGGCAACGGCTGAGTATTGAGTAAAGCTCGTCATATATGTATTCAAGACGGCTGTTAAAATCGGTGTGCGCCTGTGTTTCAACAGAGCCGTAGCCAAGCGTTTTGTAGGTGTTCTGCTTAAAGCTTATAGCGCCCCAGCCTACTATTGCATATCCGGGGTCAATTCCGAAAACAACCAAAGCTCCACCTCCGTTTTAATTTGACAACATATAATAATATTATACTACATTACTGATAATAAGTAAACAATAAATTATTGATTATATGCTCCTAATTTGATTCTGATTATCACATAATTTTTAAGGCAATACCGAACATTGCTGTTTACGGTATTGCCTTATATGGTTTATGCAAAAATTTCAGACTACTGCCTCGTACATTGTGTCGGCGTCCTCCTTGCGGACAACCTCCTTGACCTCGGTCACTCTGACCTTTACGCTCCTTGCTCCAAGCGTAATTTCGATTACATCGCCGACCTTTACATCGTAGGACGCTCTGGCTGTGCTGCCGTTTACGGTAACCTTGCCTGCATCACAGGCTTCGTTTGCTACAGTCCTGCGCTTTATAAGTCGTGAAACCTTCAGATATTTATCAAGTCTCATATTTTTTACTCCTTTATTCTAAAATCACGGATAATAACGGAACAACGAATAATTTAAAGCAAAAGAGCCGAATTGACTGTATGTCAACTGCGGCTCTTAAAACGCATCAAATTACTGATTAACAATATCCTTGAATGCCTTACCTGCCTTGAATGCAGGAACCTTTGAAGCAGGAATTTCAATTGTGTTACCTGTTCTGGGGTCGCAGCCTGTTCTTGCGTTTCTCTGACGCTGCTCAAATGTGCCGAAGCCTGTAAGCTGAATCTTGTCGCCCTCTGCAACTGCCTTGATAATTGTGTCAATTGTTGCGTTAAGAGCCTTTTCAGCATCTTTCTTTGAAAGA